>CAISUR010000571.1 GCA_903888655.1 uncultured Bacteroidota bacterium
AAAATAAGTTTTTTCATTATTGATATTTTTAAATTTTCTATAAATGTATTGTTTTGTGTTTATTTACCAAAATAAATTCGATTTATTTTGAGGCTTCAATAGAAAGTGGTAACATATATTTACATCTTACATGTTGCCCATTTTGCTCTGCTGGAGTCCATTTTGGAGATAAATTTAAAACTCTAATAGCTTCAATTCCGGTTCCATATCCAATATCTCTCAACACTTTAATATCATTCAATGAACCATCTTTTTCAACAACAAAACTAATTATAACTTTTCCTTTTAATCCTGGAACGTTTGGTACTTGGTAGTTTTTACCTATAAACTGATAAAATTCTTTAATCCCACCAGGAAATACTGGTATTACCTCTACTCCAGATGTGTTGTAAGCATTTTTATCATCCGCAACTGTTGGGTTTGATTGAACAGTTTGAGATTGAACCGTTTGAAAAGAATAAAAAGTTAAAAGGAAAAGTAAAATTTTTTTCATTTATCTATTTTTAAGGTATATTCAAATATTTATGCGTTTGCAAAGACACTCTCCATTTTGGATTATTCATGACATAATCAACGATAAGTGGTGTCATTTCCTCTTTTTTACTCCATTCAGGTTGTAAAAATAAAATTGCATTTGAGTTTACTTTCTCTGCTTGTTCTTCAGCAAAAATAAAATCGTGTTTATTATAGATAATGACTTTAAGCTCATTGGCTATTTGATAAGCACTTTCAACTGGTAGTTTATTCTTTTTAGGAGAAAGGCAAAACCAATCCCAAAAACCTGTCACAGGGTAACAGCCTGAAGTTTCTATATGTACGCGAAGATTTTGTTCTTTTAATTTTTGTGTCAGCGGATTCATGTCCCATGTTAATGGTTCACCACCGGTGATGACCACTGTATCAGCATATTTCTTCGCATTCTCAACAATTAAATCGATTGCTGTGGGTGGGTGAAGTTCCGCATTCCAGCTTTCTTTAACATCGCACCAATGACAACCTACATCACATCCTCCAATTCTGATAAAATAAGCTGCAGTTCCTGTATGAAATCCCTCTCCTTGAATAGTGTAGAATTCCTCCATTAAAGGTAACATTTGCACTTTATCAACCGCTAATAGTAGTTCTTTGGTAAGCATTTTATTTTTCTCTAAAATAAATATCCATCGGGACTCCTGAAAAATCCCAATGTTCACGAATTTTATTTTCTAAGTAACGCTTGTAGGGATCTTTTACATATTGTGGTAAATTCGCAAAAAACACAAATTGAGGTGTTGGTGTTGGTAATTGCATGCAATATTTAATTTTAACATACTTTCCTTTTAAAGCTGGTGGAGGAAAATTCTCAATTAATTTCAACATATAATCGTTGAATTTTGAGGTGGTAATTCGTTGTTTTCTACTTTCGTATACTTTAACGGTTTCTTCAAGTGCTTTCAATAAACGCTGTTTGGTTAATGCCGAAACAAAAATAATAGGTACATCCGTAAAAGGTTCTAATTCTCTTCGAATTTTGGTTTCATAGTCGCGAGTAGACATCGTGTCTTTTTCAACCAAATCCCATTTATTAACTAAAATTACAATTCCTTTTCTGTTTTTTTGAGCCAACCAAAAAATATTCTGATCTTGACTTTCAAAGCCGCGAGTAGCATCAATCATTAAAATTATAACATCGCTATGCTCAATAGCTCTCACGGAACGCATTACCGAATAAAATTCTAAATCTTCTTTGACTTTTGCTTTACGACGAATTCCGGCGGTATCGACTAAGTTAAATTCGAAGCCAAAACGGTTGTAACGTGTATCAATTGCATCACGAGTAGTTCCTGCAATATCGGTTACAATATAGCGATCTTCTCCGATGAGTGCATTAATAAATGATGATTTCCCCGCATTTGGACGACCTACAACACAAAAACGAGGCAATATTTCTTCTTCTGTAGTTTCTGGTAGTTCTGGTAAAACTTCAACTAATTTATCCAATAAATCTCCTGTTCCACTTCCGCTCATCCCAGCAATAGTAAAATATTCACCAAGTCCTAGATTGTAGAATTCCACAGCATCTTTTTCACGCATGGCATTGTCTACTTTATTTACGGCAAGCAAAACGGGCTTGGTAACTTTGCGTAGTAATTTTGCAACTTCATCATCCATTGGAGTAATTCCTTCTTCAACATCAACTATAAAAATAATTGCATCGGCCTCATCAATTGCAAGTTCAACTTGTTTCCGTATTTCCGCCTCAAAAACATCGTCGGAACCTTTAATGTATCCTCCGGTATCAATTACCGAAAATTCTTTTCCATTCCATTCACTTTTCCCATAGTTTCTATCACGTGTCACGCCGCTAATCGAATCTACAATAGCTTCTCTACGTTGGATTAATCTATTAAAAAAAGTGGATTTCCCTACATTTGGTCTTCCAACTATGGCTACAATATTGTTCATAATGTTTCTAAAATAATTGCAAAGGTACAATTTTGAAATTGCCTTTTATAGTATGAAATCTGATTTAAAGATTATTTTATTTTTGATTGTATCCGAAACGTCTTAACTGAAATTGACTATTTCTCCAATCTTTGTTAACTTTCACAAACATTTCGATGTGAATCTGCTTACCAAAGAATTTTTCCAAATCTTCTCGTGCTTGCATTCCAACACGTTTCAGCGCAGCTCCTTTATGACCAATTACAATTCCTTTTTGAGTTTCACGTTCTACCATAATTACAGAGCGAATTCGGATGATTTTTTCGTCTTCAATGAATTCTTCGGTTTCAATTTCTACGGCATAAGGAATTTCCTTATCATAATTCAAAAGAATTTTCTCACGAATGGTTTCATTCACAAAAAAGCGTTCAGGTTTATCTGTTAAAGCATCTTTCGGATAATAAGCAGGTGAGTCGGGAAGTAATTCTAAAATACGAGCAAAAACCTCTTTTACATTGAAATTTTCTAATGCCGAAATAGGATAAATTTCAGCATTGGGAACTTTTTGTTTCCAAAGGTCAATTTGTGATTCAAGCTGCTCTTGATCTGATTTATCAATTTTATTTAAAAGTAATAACACGGGAATTTTTGCATGAATTATTTTATTAAAAAAAGCTTCATCCTTAAGTTCCTGTTCTCCAATTTCTACCATATAAATTAAAACATCAGCATCTTCAAAAGCAGATTTCACAAAATCCATCATTGATTTTTGCATTTCATATGCTGGTTTAATGATTCCTGGTGTATCTGACAGAATAACTTGGAAGTCATCTCCATTTACAATGCCTAAAATTCTATGACGAGTAGTTTGTGCTTTAGAAGTAATAATGGACAATCGCTCTCCGACAAAAGCATTCATTAATGTAGACTTTCCTACGTTTGGATTCCCTATAATATTTACAAAACCGGCTTTATGCGACATTGATTATAATTTAATTTGTTGCAAAGGTACTCATATCAAGCGAATAGTAGAAATAAAAGATTTTTTTAATTTTTTGTTGCGAGTATCGATAATGGTTGTATATTTGCATTCGAAACATCGCGGGATAGAGCAGTAGGCAGCTCGTCGGGCTCATAACCCGAAGGTCACAGGTTCGAGTCCTGTTCCCGCTACTAAAGAAGACCCATTCCATTTTTGAGGATGGGTTTTTTGTTTTTCGGAATCATAACTTACTGAAATACATTTAGTTAATTCAAACAAAGTATTGGTTTTTGAGGTTTGATATTTTCTATTTTCTATCGAATAATGAAACCCCTCCGGAAATACCAAATATTGAAACTTTCTTTTTTTGTTATAATCTAATGAGCCATAGAATTTACTAGGATTCTGAGCTATTTTTAAGAAATAATTTATTGCTTTTTCATGGTTCGATATTTTTGTTGGCAAATAATCCAGTTCTTTTGTTTTTTGGATTATTGCATCATTAATTTTTTGGCTTTGTCTTTCAAAAATATCTTTAGAAATTTCATTAATTGCATATCTAAATTCCATTTTATCATAACTTGTTTTCAACTCATTTAATTCCGTCGAAGCAAGTCTCTTTTTCTCCGAAAGGTTAGACATCTCATCATCGATTATTTTTTTTGAGTTGCGCAGAAAACAAATCTTTCAATTGCCCAGAAAAATTAAACTGTTCCAAAACTTCACTAAATTGTTCGTGTAGTACTACTCTTAAAGATTTTTTTGAACTTGAAGCGTTGACTGTTTTATGGCAGGAATTGCACTTATAATAATAAATATTTTTTGTCTTATTAAGATAAGAGGTCATTGTATCATCACAGTCGGAACACATAAGAAATTTTGGAGCTAAAGGTGTTTCTTCCTTTCCAGCTATTTTGACTAAACCAAACTGCTTTGACCCTTCAAGTATCCGTTGCAATTGATTGTATTCTTTAACGGTTATTAATGGCTCCCAAGAACCCTTGATAATTTTACCATCCAATAACGAATTGACTATTCTTCCAGTATAAAACTGATTTCTCCAAATCTCTGAAATCCTTTGTTTTCTAATTTTCACTCCTTTAGAATCCAACCATTTTATAATTTCAGAATCGGTGCTTGATTTGTAGATTTTCATTTTAAACGCTTCTTTCAAGAAATGTCCATCACTATTAATTTTAATTTCTTGATATGCTTGCACTTTTGTAGGGTCCGTTACTCTTGGTCCAAAGTGGTCGTATCCTTTTGGAGTTTTTCCAAAAACTTTACCGTTCTCAAGTGCATTTATTAATCCTGGAATTATAGTATCCTGACGACTGAAATTTTCTTTCTGAGCATATAACAGCTGTGTTGAAAATTCATTTTCAGCTCTTTCATTAAAAGTATGGTTATCCGTACTTACAGAATACAGATAAACATTGTACTCTTTTCTAAGACGTACAAAAAGTTGAATATGCTCTGCCCCTGCTCTACCAAATCTGCTTGGTGACCAAATGAGTATCATTTTAGGTCGTTTGGTAACTGGAGTTCTCTTTATCTTGTCTATCAGTTCTTTAAGAGTGCTTTGCGTGTTAATCCGTTTAGAACTTTCGTACTCTGCATCAAACTCTTGAGTGATAATTAACTGATTTTCTTTTGCGAATGCTTTAATCTTATTCACTTGGGTTTCAATACTACCATTATTTACAAATTGGTCTTTTGTTGATACTCTTGTATATGACCAAACAACCGCATTTTTAAAATCGTTAAGTGTTAAGTTTTTCTTTTTCATTTTGGTACTGTTCGTAAATTATTTTGGTAAACTCGTATAACTGTTTTGAAAATTCAAATGAATCTTCTTCTTTAAGCACTTCTTTTAATATTGGTGCAATTGTAATTAGTTCTTCAAAATCTAATAAGTAATCGCTTTCATTGGGTTCTAAAAAATTTTGGCCCATACCGTATTAATATAAATACGGGCTGGTTTTTCAGGAACCGAATAGGTGGTACATTTGACATTTTTTTTAGGTTTTAATTGTTACTTTATAATTTCCTTGTGCTCTGGGTTCAATAATTATTTTAGAACCTAATGGTATTTTATTTGTAAGGAAAAACTTGGCTAACTCTTCCGTTTTTTTGTGCTCCTCAGTAATCTTATATATTTTTGGCAAACCATCTTGTTGGACTACAATTTCTAATAACTTTGGCTTATCAAAAAATAAAACTCTACGGATTTGATTTTCTATAGAAGATAAATATTCTAAATCTGTGCTGCTTTTTCCAATTTCAATACCAATCAATTTCGTTAGTAGTGGAAGAAAAGGAATAACTACTAAAGTTTGACCAAAATATAAATTGTTCAATTCAGCGGTCAAACCTACGTTGCTAAAATTAAAAGAATGTTCACCTGTCTTAGGGCAATAAATCAATGAAATTAAACTTCTGTTTGAACTCAAGCAAGTTTTAATAGCGTCTGTAAACGGGTTCATTTCTTTCCTAAAAAGAGTTATCATTATATGTTCAGTATCTAAAAAAAATTCAAGTGAATCGCTCTCAATTTTATTTAACTTATTTTCCGCTATATTTTTTTTAAAAACTGAATCCGCATATTTTTCATTAAATGGTTTTTCCCAAACATCTTTAGATAACTTTTCTAGCCTTTTGGTGTCAATACCTATATCCGATAATTCATTTATTATTAACACCCAAAGAGCTTGTGGTATATTCATAAACCCTTTTTTTTCTTTTTCAAAAAAGGGTAAAATATCACGCTCTTTCCAGTAGTTAATTTGTCTTGAAGTAATTTGAAGATGCTGTTTTGGCAATAAATATTTATTGGAAATCATCTGCCCTAATTTTATTAATTCTTCTGTGTTCATAATAAATTATTTGGAAATTTTATTTAATTTTAAGTTTACTAGTTGGTAAATATATAAATTATTTTTATTTTTGACAAAATTTAAATACAAAATTTATGATTAAAAAAAATACAATGTGGCATCGGGTTTCTAATAGAACCTACCCGCCTAAGTTATGCAAAAAACTGGATTGCAATTTAGAATTTATCCCTACCGACGGAAGACAAGTATATTGTAATGCTCAGCATCGAATTGACAGTAACAATGACAAAAGAAAAGTTATTGATGAATTTGAAAGTGATTTCAAGAAAAAAGCAAGAAACAATAAATTAGTATTGATAAAAATTAAGGAAAGTGCTTATTACATTGAATTGGGAGTAGCAAATAAAACTCTTTTAAAATATGAAGGCTATGACTTTTCCATTTACCATAGAAAACAAATTGAAATAAATACTAAAAGAGAAATCCAAATTTGTTATGATTATGGCTTAATCTTAATAGACGCTTTAAATGAAAATTATAAAATAGTAAAATTATGAACCAGATGCAATTTCGAGACCTAACAACAGCAGAGTCATTTCCACTCGCCTATGGGCAAGATTTATTAAAAAAACAATCAGAGCATTTTGTAAGTAATGCGCTTTCTGAAGGTAACTTTGAAAGCGGGTATAAAAATATGCCTAGTAACTTGCCTTCGACTCCAGAAAATTCTCCAATTATTGCAAACTCAAAACCTCCTCAATTATTAATTGGTACTTATTTGAAACATCATTGGAGACCATTACTTATTGTTTTAATTGTAGGCAGTGTTGCAACATTTGTATATTTAAAATCAAAAGAGAAAAAAGAGAAAAAATCTGACGGAACTAAAATCCATAAAAACCTTTATTAAAACCTGCACAAAAAATCAATATAAGTCAATAAAAATTGATAACAATAAATACGAATAATTGTATTTATTTACAAATCAATGCGTATCTATTTATAATTGTTAGATAGAGAAAACACGTAATAAATTATAAAGTAAATAACGAAAATAAATATTAGACAAAAGAAAAGTAAGTATTAGAAATACTAGTTTCAAACTATTTGTTTTAAAAGAAATAAGATTATTTTTTTATATAATTCAAGTGCTAGTTTAAAGGGATAAAAAAGAATAGCAAAACCCAGAACAAATAGGTCGAAATCTAATCAATAAGCAATTTATTGCCTTTGGGTGTATTTTACAAGACAAGAAGAAGTACAATCTTACGGCGGATTTGGGAATTGCTATTGGGGAATACAAAACTGATATTGGCGCACCGAATTACGTATTGTTTTTCGATAAAATAGCAGTGAGTATAATTGAAACCAAACTTGAAGTAGAGGGTGTTTGACTATATAGTGATTCATAAATGGTAGTATCCCATGAAGTGTGTAAGTAAAAAAAATATGAGGGTTTGTGCAAACCCTCATATTTTTTTTGCTTAATTTTAATATTTACACATTTTATGAAAAAGGAAGATTTATTATCCGATGAATTTTTGAAGCAATTCAAAACCGGCGAAGACCTTTATGGCTTTTTAGCCCAACTACAAAAGCGAGGAATAGAGAAAATGCTTGAAGGCGAATTAGATGCTCATTTAGGGTATGACAAGCATGAGAAAACTACTAAACCCAATGCTCGTAATGGTTTTTCTAACAAGAAAATAAGAACCTCATTTGGAGAATCCGAGATTCAAGTTCCAAGAGATCGAGACGCTTCTTTCAATCCGCTAATTGTTCCCAAAAGGCAAAATATGCTCGATGGTTTAGAGAACGTAATTATATCTCTCTATGCCAAAGGAATGAGCAATAGTGACATCGAAGAACAAATTAGAGAAGTCTATAATTTTGAAGTTTCTACAAGTACCATCTCCCGAATTACAGATACTGTTTCGAGTGATATTATTGCTTGGCAAAACAGACCTTTAGAAGCTGTTTATTTGATAGTCTGGATGGACGGAATCGTTTTTAAAGTTCGTGAAAACTCAAAAATAATCAACAAAACCATCTATTTGGCCATAGGACTCAATAGAGAAGGAAAGAAAGAAGTACTTGGAATGTGGCTAGGAAAGAATGAAAGTGCCAGTTTTTGGCTTGGAGTTCTAACCGATTTAAAAGCCAGAGGGGTTGAAGATATACTCATTACCGCTACTGATAACTTAAATGGCTTTACCCAAACTATTAAAAATGTGTTCCCAGAATCGAATACTCAAATCTGTGTAGTACATCAAATCAGGAACTCAGCTCGCTACGTGGTTTGGAAAGATAAAAAGGAATTTTCAGCAGATATGAAGCTTATTTATAACGCTCCAACTAAAGAAGCGGCCAAAGCATCATTAGAAGACTTTTCTAAAAAATGGAATCATAAATATCCATACGCTATAAAATCCTGGAAAGAAAATTGGGAAGAACTTACCGTATTCTTTGACTTTCCTATAGAAATCAGAAAGATAATTTACACCACAAATCTAATCGAAAATCTCAATGGAAAAATTAGAAAATACACCAAAAATAAATTGTCATTCCCAACCGATGAAGCTGTCTTAAAATCTGTATATTTGGCTCTCAGAGAAGCAACCAAAAAATGGTCAATGCCAATCCAAAATTGGGGATTAATCCTCAACCAGTTCTTAACTATATTTGAAAAAAGGGTTCAACTTTAATTAAAAAGCCAAACCCCTATATTTTTTAACTTACACACTTTTTAGGATAGTGTCTCATAAATATAACATAAGTATTTCAAAACCTTTGTAAGCAAGTATTGGATTATTTTGATGTGTTTCAAATTTACTTAACTGTCACTCCTGACAACAAAACGTTT
>CAISUR010000572.1 GCA_903888655.1 uncultured Bacteroidota bacterium
TAGGTTCATTGCAAAAAATACTATTTTGTATTGTAAGTCCTTTAAAGAGTAATTTCTTCACTCTTCGAGCAATCAGCTTTAATTTTTATTTCCAGATTTCAATTTTGAATAACGTTATAAACAAATAAACACTAAAGTTATGCCCAAAACCAAAAAAAGAAAAATTGATTTATTAGTGCTTTCTGATATTCATTTGGGAACGTATGGATGTCAAAGTAAAGAACTTATGAATTATTTGAATAGCATCAAACCTAAAGTAGTTGTTTTAAATGGCGATATTATTGATATGTGGCAATTTAGTAAAAGATATTGGCCCAAATCGCACATGCAAGTAGTACATAAAATTATCAATTGGTTTACCAAAGGGGTTAAAGTGTATTATATAACTGGAAATCACGATGAAATGTTGCGAAAATTTGCTGGTTTCAAAATGGGAAAATTGAGTATTGAGAATAAACTCGTATTAGATTTAGACGGCAAAAAGACATGGATTTTTCACGGCGATGTGTTTGATGTGACCATGAAACATTCTAAATGGTTAACTCGATTAGGATCGCATGGTTATGACTTATTAATACTGATCAATGCATTTTGCAATTGGGTGTCTTTGAGAATGGGAAAGGGTAAAATTTCATTATCAAAAAATATTAAAAATAGCGTTAAGAAAGCCGTTAAATTCATTAATGATTTTGAGAAAACCGCTGCCGATATAGCAATTTCCAATGGGTATGATTATGTATTGTGTGGTCATATTCATCATCCAGAAATGAAGACAATTATTACAGAAAACGGACAAGTTAACTATTTAAATTCTGGCGATTGGATTGAAAATCTTACCGCTTTGGAATACAACAATAAAGAATGGAAATTATATAAATATGATGCATCAGACTTTAAAGAGTCTGAAAAAGATGCTGACGATACATTAGTTTTAATGGAACATGAACAAATTTTTGAGCAAATGTTAGGTACATTTTTAAAATCTAAAGACATTGCGACACCAATAAATTTTAAATAATGAAAATTTTATATGCCGTTCAAGGCACTGGAAATGGTCACATTACTCGCGCCATAGAAATAATACCTTATTTACAACAAAAAGGAGATGTTGATATTTTGGTAAGTGGTATTCAATCGGATATTGAATTACCATTTAAAGTGAAATACAGATTTAAAGGAATGTCATTTATTTTTGGTAAAAAAGGAGGTGTTGATTTTTGGAAAACGTTCATGAAACTCAATTCTTTGAAACTCCTTAAAGAAATAAAAAATATTGATTTGAAATCTTATGATTTAATTATCAGTGATTTTGAACCCATTTCATGTTGGGCAGCCATAAAGTCCAAAAAAGATTGTATCGGATTGAGTAATCAAGTAGCGACGTTACATCCATTGGCACCAAAACCTAAAAAGACTGATTTAATTGGAAAGTTAGTGTTACAGAATTACGCGCCGACAACATTTAATTATGGGTTTCATTTTAAACGTTTGGATGGTTCTGTTTTTACACCAATTATCAGAAAACAAGTTCGTGATTTAATTCCTACAGATGATGGACATTATACGGTGTATCTTCCGTCTTATGATGATGAACAAATTGTTAGATATTTAAAATTACTGTATACCGTAAAATGGCAAGTGTTTTCAAAGCATTACAAAAAAGGAAAGCAAATAAAAAACATCAAGATATTTCCTATAGATAGTGAATTATTTTTGAAAAGCATCGCTTCATCCAAAGGAGTTCTTTGCAATGCAGGCTTTGGAACCGTTAGTGAAGCTTTGTTTTTAAGGAAAAAAGTAATGGTTATTCCTATGAAAAAACAATTTGAGCAAGCTTGCAATGCAGCTATGCTCAAAGAAATGGGAGTGCCAGTTATTAAAAAATTAAATCTTGATAATATTCCTAAAATAAAAAAATGGCTTATCGATGATACTATCGTTAAAGTTGATTATCCAGATAATGCCGAAGAAATTGTCTCAATAATTGTTGAAAATCATACTGGACATAAGAAAATAAAAGCTGATTATGAGCCTAGTAATTATCCAATTTTTCAATAATGACTAACATTAAAAAGTTTTCTAAAGAAGATTTTGGGGATGATTTTGTATGGGGAGTTTCAACATCGGCATTACAAACCGAAGGAGCTTATTGTTACGACGGTAAAGGAAAGTCTATCTGGGATGAATTCGTTACCAAAAAGAGGAAAATTCTAAACAATGACAATCATTTTGAAGCAGCGGATTTTTACAATCATTATAAAACAGACATCGATTTAATTAAAGAAATGGGAATTCCTAACTTTAGATTTTCCCTTTCTTGGTCGCGTATTTTACCTCATGGTATTGGTGAAGTTAATCAAGCTGGATTGAACTATTATCATGATGTTATCGATTATTGTCTTTCAAAAGAAATCCAACCTTTTATAACACTGTATCATTGGGATTTACCATTGGAGTTAGAAAAAAAAGGAGGCTGGACTAATCGTGAAATCTTAAAATGGTTTGAAGAATACGTCACCGTGTGCATCAATGCATTTAAAGATAAAGTGCTCTATTGGATGGTGTTGAACGAACCAATGGTATTTACAGGTGGAGGATATTTTCTTGGGATTCATGCGCCAGGAAAAAAAGGATTTAAAAATTTCATTCCTGCTATGCATCATGCTGTTTTATGTCAAGCAGTTGGTTTCAATACGATTAAAGCCATTGACCCTTCAGCTCAGGTAGGAACAACATTTTCGTGTTCTTATATAACGCCACACACCAATTCTGATAAGGATAAAAAAACAGCTCTTCGAGTGGATGCTTTACTAAATCGACTATTTATAGAACCTACTTTGGGGCTCGGATATCCAATTGATGTGTTACCTTTTTTAAAAAAAGTAAATCGATACATTTTGCCGGAAGATTATGAATTAATGAAAGTTACATTTGATTTTATTGGAATTCAAAATTATACAAGAGAGGTAGTGGCTCATTCCTATTTCAGACCTTATATTAAAGCAAAAATTATTCCTGCAAATAAAAGAAAAGTATTTTACACGTCAATGGATTGGGAGGTTTATCCAGAATCTATTTATGAAATGGTTGTTAAATATGCAGCATATAAAGATGTAAAGAAAATAATAATTACTGAGAATGGAGCCGCTTTCCCAGATGAAATTCAAGAAGGTGAAATTTATGATCAGCAGCGTATTCATTACGTCAATTCCTATTTGGAGCAGGTTTTAAAATCCAAATTAATTAGTTCTAAGATTACTGGATATTTTATCTGGTCACTCACCGATAATTTTGAATGGGCGGAGGGATACCAAAAACGATTTGGTTTAATTTACATAGATTATGAAACTAAAAAACGAACAATTAAGAAATCAGGTTTATGGTATAAAGCGTTTTTAAAAAATAATTAATCTTTTATACACCTGTTTAAAAAAATAAAATCCATTCGATTAGGAATGGATTTTATCATTTTAAGAACTTATTTTGTTATTCAACGATAAGTTTTTTCGTAACTCCAGAATCTGTTTTTACAAAATAAATTCCAGAACTAAAAGAATTCGTGTTAATCGTAGAAGCATTCTTTTCAGTTGCGA
>CAISUR010000573.1 GCA_903888655.1 uncultured Bacteroidota bacterium
AACTGCTTTTGAAATTGCTTTAAAACAATTAGTATAATTGAATTTATCAAAGCTCTTTACTTCTTTTTTTAACAGCGAAAAAGCAGGTGGATTAGTACTTGTATTAGCCACAATATTGTCTTTGTTATTAACTAATTCTTCTTTTTCAGAATCTTATTTATCAATTTGGCATTATCCAATAGCAATGCATACATCAGAATATTGGATAAACGATGGTTTGATGGCTCTTTTCTTTTTGATGATTGGATTAGAATTGGAGCGAGAGCTTTACATAGGAGAATTGTCTAAAATAAAGGATGCTATTTTACCGATAATTGGAGCTTTGGGAGGTATGATAATTCCTGCCTTATTATTTTTAGCATTTAATTTAGGTACAAAAACTCAAGCAGGGTTTGGAATTCCTATGGCAACCGATATTGCTTTTGCTATTGGAATTTTATCTTTATTGGGCGAGAAAGTGCCATTGTCGGTCAAGGTTTTTTTAACGGCTTTGGCTGTAATAGATGATTTGGGAGCGATTGTAATGATTGCGATTTTTTATACCAAAACAATTTACTTTGTAAATCTCTTAATTTCATTGTCGATTTTTGGCGGATTACTTTTCATGAAAAGATTTAAAGTAAAAAGTTTGCCGCTCTATCTTATTGGAGGTATTTTCATGTGGTATTTTATGCTGAACTCTGGGGTACACGCTACCATTACAGGCATATTACTGGCTTTTGCCATTCCTTTTGACGATGGTAGCGAAGACACGGTGTCCCACAAACTTCAAAGTTGGTTGCACAAGCCAGTTTCTTTTTTGATCATTCCATTATTTGCTTTAAGTAATACTGCTATTGTTATAGGAAAAGAGTGGATGAGTGCTTTTTCAGAACATTATTCTATGGGAATATTAGTTGGATTATGTGTTGGAAAACCGCTGGGAATAGTGAGTTTTATTTATGTAGCTGTAAAACTTAAGTTGACTAAATTACCCGATGATGTAAATTGGAATACTCTGATTGGTGTGGGTTTTTTAGGAGGTATTGGATTTACGATGTCAATTTTTATCACATTGTTGGCGTTTGAAGATTCACAAATTATAAGTACTTCCAAGTTTATGATTTTAATTGCATCGTTTATTTCGGGAATCATTGGGTTTCTTTGGCTTTTTAAAAGTTTAAGTCCCAAAAAAGAAATACTAAAATAAATCACAATTTTTAGTATATTTCAGCGTTAAAAGTTTTAAACGATTCTACTATGAGTTTAGATTCTACACCGTCAGAAAAAAGGAAATCATTTCTTATTGCGACTATTATTTATGGTGTCTTGCTTTTGATTATGTTCTTTATTCGCTTTTGGCCTCCTTCCGATGCTGAACTAGTTGTACTAGCTGGCGGTGGAGGAGGAGTTACCGTTAACTTTGGCGATAGCGATCTAGGGTCAGGTGCAAATTTTGAAAGTAAAGAATTGGATATTAGAAATAATGCAAAACAAGCTATGTCTGTTCCAACACCTCAAGAGGACATTATTTCACAAGATGAAGAAGCCAATAAAACAGATGTTGTTGTTCCGAAACATGACCCTATTAAAAATCCGAAAACATTAATTAATCCTGAAATTAAAAAATCGGTAGAAGTTAAGAAACCAACAGACCGAAAAGTAGATCCTGCTTTAGCAAACATTATTCACGGAAATAAAAAAGAAGGCGATGGTAATGATAATATTCCCGGGAATAAAGGAAAAAAAACAGGCGATAAAAACTCTAAAAACTATGATGGAGATGGTTTTGGAAATGGTAAATATGGAAATAGTTTTTATGGAGATGGAGATGGTTCGGTAACTGGTTCGGGAAAAGGAAGTGGTTGGGGACTAAAAGGAAGAAAACTTTTTAGTAACAATCCAAAACCTCAAAAATGTAATGAATATGGTACCGTGGTTGTGAAGGTATATGTGAATCAACAAGGAAACGTATTTAAAGCAGAAAGATCACAAGGAACTACCAACACCGATCCATGTTTAGTAAATCCAGCTATTGAAACCGCCAAAACATTCAAGTGGCTTCCCGATGCTAATGCGCCAGAAATTCAAATAGGATTTGTTGTAGTCAACTTTAAAATAGGAAATTAAAGTCTATATAAACTTTTTATAGAACAACAATCTAGGGTGGAAATTTTTTAAATGTGTTGA
>CAISUR010000574.1 GCA_903888655.1 uncultured Bacteroidota bacterium
AATAATTTATGTAAAAAACCTTTACGTTGCCAATTACTTTCTTTTTCTGCCAAAGCCAAATCTACAATGTCGTTTCCAATCATTATTTGTTTGCTAATTTGGTGTTTATTATCTCTAAAGCCGCTTTAATAGTTAGCATTTTTTCCATCGATTCATTATCAATATCAATATCAAATGCTTCTTCTGTATCTAAAACTATATCCACTAAATTAGCTGAGTTTATTTGTAAATCGTTAATAAAATCAGTCTCTTCGGTAAGATTTTGAAATGCTTCTTCGTTCTTAACAAAAGGTTTTACAATCGCTTTTAATTTTTCTAATGTTTCTTGTTGGTTCATCTGTTATTTGTATTTTTTAAAAATCACACATCCATTTACATCGCCAAATCCAAAACTAGCTTTGACAACGATATTAATTTCTTTTTCTATACTCTTTTGAGGGATTTTAGATTCGTTTATCAATGCCGTAATTTCAGGATTCAAGTCTTCACAATTGCTATTTGGAAAAACAAATCCGTGATAAATTTGCAACACCGAAGCAACACTTTCAACACTTCCAGCTGCCGATAAACAATGGCCAACCATTGATTTTAAAGAATTGATATAAGGAAAATCATTCCCGTTTCTTTGTAAAGCTTCTGTCCAGTTTTTGATTTCTAAACTGTCTTTTGAAGTTGCTGTCAAATGGCCATTAATGGCATCAATATTATTCGCTGAAATTCCAGCATTCTCCATCGCATCAACAATACATTTTTGAACGGCAACCGAATTGGGAGCGGTCATTGTTCCTTCGCCTCGTTGTCCACCCGAATTAATATTTCCACCAAGAATTTCCGCATAAATTTTGGCACCACGACCTAAAGCAGTTTCTAAATCTTCAACAATTAAAGCACCTGCTCCACTTCCAGGAACAAATCCAGAAGCTGTGGCACTCATTGGTCTTGAGCCTTTTTCTGGCGCATCATTATGTTTGAAAGTACAAACCCGCATGGCGTCAAATCCACCCCAAATGTACGGACCAGAATCGCTCGTACTTCCTGCTATAATTCGTTTCGCTTGCCCCGATTTTATGCGTTCATAAGCCATTAAAATACTTTCAGTTCCAGTGGTGCAAGCTGATGAATTGGTAGTCACTTGATTTCCTAAACCTAATTTCCCTCCAATATAAGCACTTACACCTGAATTCATAGTTTGAGCAACCGCCGTACTTCCTAATCTTCGTGTTTGAAAATCGTCAATTTTATAAATACTTTCTCTAAATTTATCTATTCCAGAAGTTCCAGTTCCGAAAATGGTTCCCGAATCCCAATCGGGATTTTCATTATGTTCTATTGCTAATCCTGCATCGTTCCATGCATCACGAGCCGCAATTACGCCATACAATATTCCGGTTGAATTGAAATTTCGCAATTCTAATTCGGTGAAATAATGCAACGCCAATTCTGTCGAAATTTCAGGTGTGCCCGATATTTGACAAGAAAATTGCAATCGCTCTAGTTCATTATCGTGTTTAATTCCGGATTTCCC
>CAISUR010000575.1 GCA_903888655.1 uncultured Bacteroidota bacterium
ATCCTTAAAACCAACCGATTATCTCAATCAATCTACACCTTTTATCGGAAAACACTTTGTTGGATTTTCGGAAGCAATCGGAATTAGAGAATCACAAGGGCAATACAAATTAGTAAATACACTAGGGTATATGGGGAAATACCAATTTGGTACCTCAGCACTTCGTACTCTTGGAATTCATAGTAATTCCGAATTTTTAAACAATCCTTTGTTACAAGAAAAAGCATTTATTGCTTTGGTAAAAATCAACAAATCTAAACTGCAAGACATCATTGAAGACTATCGTGGTAAAACGGTTGATGGTGTAAAAATTACGGAATCGGGTATTTTGGCAGCGGCTCATTTAGGAGGTGCTGGTTCGGTTAGAAAATATTTAGAATCTAACGGTAAAAAGAAATGTCATGATGGTTATGGTACTTCTATAAGAAGTTATTTAAAACAATTCTCTGGCTATGAAACTCAAAATATTATTGCTGATAGTACTGCCAAAGTATATTAGATAAATAGTTACATTTTGTGAATTATAAAAATAGCAGGTCGGTTTTGTAAATCAATCTTGTTTTTTTTCCAGTCCGAAACACGCATTGTTTTAATAAATTCGGAGGGAAGCGTAAGGTCTGCTGCAATACACAAATGAGTATTTGTGTGCAATGTTTGTAATAAATCTTCAATCAATTTATTATTTCTGTAAGGCGTTTCAATAAAAAGTTGTGATTGATTTTTGTCGCTTGAAAGTTTTTCGAAATGCTTTAACGCTGATTTTTTTTCTGATTTATCTATTGGCAAATATCCGTTAAAAGCAAAACTTTGTCCATTCATTCCAGATCCCATCATCGCCAAAAGAATTGAAGAAGGACCAACTAAAGGAACCACTTGAATCCCTTTTTCATGTGCTAGTTTTACAATAACAGCACCAGGGTCAGCAACACCAGGGCACCCAGCTTCACTCATAACGCCTACATTGATACCTTCAAGACAAGGTTGTATCATTTTGTTGTGGTCGGTAACTTCGGTATGTTTATTTAAAGTACTCAGTACCAAAGTAGCTTGTGCTTTTTCTGGAGCAATACTCTTAATAAATTTACGGGCAGTTTTTTCGTTTTCTACAATGTAGCAATCAATAAGTTCAACAGCTCTTTTTACTGTTTGAGGTAACACTTCATCGGGATTGTTTTCGCCAAGAGTTATCGGAATGAGGTATAATTTACCTTTATTTGTCAGAATTGAATTCATTACAAATTTTTCGCTATTAATTTTTTTGCTATGATATCAGTTGCTTCATTCAACATTTCATATACCATGTCAAATCCATTTTGTAATCCATAATAAGGATCGGGTACATCTACATTATCGCCTGGAAAAAGTTCATCAAGTATTAATTTAACTTTTGCTCTGTGCTCGGCAGTTTTTGCTAGAAAAATAACATCATTATAATTGGAATTATCCATTACATAGATATAATCAAATTCATCAAATAGTTTAGCAGTAAAGTGTTTTCCTCTTTGTTTTGAAATATCAATGCCGTGTTTAAATGCTGTATCGATAGAACGTTGGTCAGGTTTTTTACCCACATGCCATTCTCCGGTTCCGGCAGAATCCACGAAAAATTTTTCTTTAGGTAGTTTAGATGCCAAAAGACCCTCTGCAAGAGGAGAACGACAAATATTGCCCAAACAGACCATTAAAATTTTAACAGGCATACTATTATGATAAAGTTGAATCTTTTACTTCTTAACTACAACAGTAAACGATACTAATAATTAAAGAGATAATTTTTTGTGAATATCATCTACAAATTTCTTGAATTGTTTATCAGTAGAAACCAAGTTATCAACAGTTTTGCAAGCATGTAAAACAGTAGCGTGATCTCGATCTCCAATTTGTGAGCCAATGTTTGCTAACGATGCTTTTGTGAATTTTTTTGCAAAAAACATTGCTAATTGTCTAGCTTGAACCACATGACGCTTTCTTGTTTTTGATTGTAAAGTGTCTAAATCCAGTTGGAAATAGTCGGAAACTACTTTTTGGATATAATCTATAGATATTTCTCGTTTGACATTTTTAACAAATTTTTCTACAATACTTTTGGCTAAATCTAATGTAACTTCTTTTTTATTAAACGAAGATTGTGCGATTAATGAAATAATGGCGCCCTCTAGTTCACGGAC
>CAISUR010000576.1 GCA_903888655.1 uncultured Bacteroidota bacterium
GGAATTTGTGGAGTAGGAAGGAAGCTGCCTATAAAATCTACAACCGTCAAACTGGAATTAGAAAATACAACCCAATACAATTTGAATGTTTTGATTTGGATATAGAAATAGGAAAAGTTGTAGCAGAAAATCAAGTATTTTATACCAAAACTGAAATTTCATCTGAATATATTTATACCATTGCGGCAACTTCAATTGAAAACTTAAATAAGATTCAAACTGTAGCGAATACTACAATTATTCAAAAAGAAAAAGGAATTCCTTGGTACATCAATGAAAATCAGATATTAAATCCTATTTCAAAAACACATCATGGAAGATTTGAGAGAATAATTTCAATCACTTAAATCCTAATCGAGATTTTAATTTAAGAAATGAAAGTGCGATAGTATACGCGTCATCCGTTGTTGAAATTCGCTCTGTTTTCGCTATTTTCAATAGGGTGCTGATGTCATCTAAGGCTAAATTTTTATCATGAATGTCATGCAATTTTTTATACATTACTTCAATATCCAACGCTTCATTCTTTAGTCGTCCACAACCCAATTTTTCAAGGGCTTCATTGATCATTTCAATATCAAAATTAATACGATGACCAACTAAAGTTGCATTACCAATATAAGCAATTAATTTTTCTAAAGCATGTGCTTCCGACAATTTAGGTTGTTCTGATTCTAATAAAAAGTCATTAGACAAACCATTGTCATGCAAAAATTTATACTGAGGAATCGTAACTTCAAATACATCTCCAATAAGTATATTGTCATCAATTACCGCGATGGCACCAAAAGATAAAATTACATCCTTTTTTACATTTAATCCTGTTGTATCAACACTTAATGAGACATAACGATTACTCTTTTTTTCAAACTTTTCTAAATAAGTTTTCCAAAATTCGGGATAATCTTTATTAATATTTTTTAACCAATCAAGCATAATTAGGAAAATTGAGTCAGTTGAAATCGATCTTTAATTAATTCTTCCAGTTCTCGCATAGGAGTAAGAGCATTTTTAAGCTTTTCCTTGTCTACTTTGCTTAATTCCTCTAAAGTGAGATATTGTCCTGAACTATCATTTTTTAAACCTTCTAAAGTTCTAAATTTTGATAAAATCAAAAAAGCATCCGCACAATTAAGATAGATTTCTGAAAATTTAGGATCTATCATAGCCAGTTGCTTGTATCGCAAATAAGTACTGTTTATGCCTCTAATATTGTTATTCAATACTAGCAAACGTGCGCTATCAATCAGAGGCATTATAGCTCTTGATTTAATGTCAAATTTGCCTTTGTGATCACCATCTTCTTCTAAATTAAATTTTTTAAAGAAATTTAAGGGTGCTGGTTTTTTAAGCGCATCGTTTCCTAGATAATCAAAGAAAAGAGCATTGTTTTTGGCGTTTTTAAATATAACATCGGTTATGGCATCTTCAATTTTTTGTTCTCCAAAAGCAATTTCATAATCAAAGAAAACACTGCTGATTTCATTTGATTTCTCACCTGGAGTATTCATCCAATTACTATATTGTTTGCTCCAGTCTGTCAATGATTTACACCATAGCATATTACTTGCCATATGTCCTTGTGCACAATTCATATAGCCAACTTTTTCTAATGTTGAAGTTGTTTTCTTTGCTAATTTTAAGAAGTAATCTTTAACATCTCGGTATTTTTCTGCTGAAACGTCTTCAAAAATCAAAATACTATCTTGATCGGTTAATAATAATTGTTCTTTTCTACCTTGACTACCAATACATAACCACGCAAATCGAGCAGGAGGAGAGCCCAAATCTAAAATAGCTTGCTCAACAGCTCTTTTAACAATTGCAAGAGTAATTTCGCCTGCTATACTATTAATATGAGTAAGCGGAATATTTTTATTTAAAGAAGATTGAATTATTTCAGCTAATTTATCACGAACTAATTTTAAGTCTTTAGCCGTTTGCGAACGTTTAATCTCCTTCAGCAACACACCGGGGTTGTTCGCCTGTGCAACAACTAAGTCATGTTCGGAAATAATTCCTTTTACATCCGATTTATCCGTCCCATCCAGGGTAACACACAAATGAGTGACACCATATTTCAACATAATTAATTGAGCTTCGGCAACAGATATGTTTTCTGTAACGGTAACAACAGGAGAAGCCATTATTTTATCAATTGTATTTGAAAAAGCTACTCTACCAGTAGCTACTTTTGAACGAAAATCTTTATCCGTAACAATTCCAACTGGATAACTATCTTCTGTTATTAAAACACTATCCAACATATTGTCTGTAACTAATTGTGCCGCATCTTTAATCATAGTTCCAACTCCAATCTTTAACGGTTTTTTATTATAGGTTAATGATTGAAAATATAACATATCTGATTGATTTTCAGAGTAGGATATAGTATCAGAAAGAAGTCCATGACTTGAATCTAAAGAGCCACTTTTTGTATTGGCTGCAAAACTTTCCAGCAAGAAATTTAAAACTTCTGAATTTTGAGCAACAAAAGGTTTAAAAGCAGCAATAGGTATAGCATAAACAATTGACTCTTCGCGAGCCTTTGCCGTCATTTGATAATTGTTTTTCGCAAAAAATGGTCGTAATCCAAAAATATCACCAGAATAACATTTGTTTAAAAGCGTTTCTTCAGCATCTGAAATTACCGTCAAATGAATCACACCAGAAGCTACAACATAAAACGAGTCGTGTAAAATATCATTGATTTGAAATAATGACTTTTGTTTTTCTAAATTAATAACGCGAATGGAATTGGCAATCTTAACTAAATCATCTAAAGACAGATAATTGAAAGGCTCAAATTCTTTTAAAAATAGTGCTACACGTTCTGCAATAGAATTACTCATATCTAATAGAAGTTAATTTTATAAAAATATAAAAATAGAATCAGATGACAAAATTAAATTGAATAAAGAAAAGAATACCACAAATGAGTAACTATTGATTATGATTTTGAAAAATCCTATTTTACATAATATAAATTATA
>CAISUR010000577.1 GCA_903888655.1 uncultured Bacteroidota bacterium
CTCCTGTTTTTGCTTCATCGGTAACTTATTTAATTCCGATTGTAGCCTTTTTTTGGGGATTGATCGATAATGAAATGCTTACACCTTTTCAGTTTTTGGGAGCTTTTATTATTTTAATTGGAGTGTATTTGGCGAATAGAAGATAATTGATGCTTTCTGTTATTGTTTGAAAATTAAGAATTGTAGTAATTTCAATCAAATAAGTAAACGACTTGTAATATCAAATCCCTTAAAAAATTGGCTTTATGTTATTTAAATTCTATACAATCATTTTACTTTTTTACCGAAATTGAATTATCTTTGTTGTATAAAAAAAATTTAATAATTATGTCATTTTCAGATTTATTTGATAGCGAATTTAAAACTAGAAACAAGGGACACTTTTCTGCAATTGTTCGTGTTGCCACAGCGGATGGAGCATTAAGCAAAGAAGAAAAAGAGTTCTTGGATAAATTAGCGGTAAGATTAGAAATTTCTAATGCAGAATACGAAGAGATTCTGGACAATCCCTTGAAATATCCAATCAATCCACCGTATTCTTATGCTCATAGGCTAGAGCGTTTGTATGATTTATCAAGAATGGTCTATGTTGATCATGTTTTAGGTCCAAAACAAAAACAAATCTTAACCCGTTTTGCATTAGCACTTGGTTTTACGCCAGGTAATGTTCATTATATTGTAGATAAAGCATTATCATTATTAGTCATGGGAGTAGATTTAGATACCTTTACCTACGAAATGATGCATATGAACAGATAAAATTGTTAAATTTAAAACTGAAAAAATCCAATATTTTAGGAATTTTTCAGTTTTAATACCGCATATATTGTTTCAAAGAGATCTTCTTTCTTATAGGGTTTTACAACGTATCCATTAAATCCTATTGCATTATAAATTTCGTTCTCCGATTGTAAAGTATGTCCAGAAACGATGATGATAGGTGTAGAATTAATAGTAACATTTGGATTACTTCGTATTAATGATGTAGTTTTTATTCCGTCCATTTCAGGCATTTCCTTATCCATAAATATACAATCGTAGACATTGTTTTCTATCATTTCTAATGCTTGAAATCCGTTGTTGGCGATATTGATATTAAATCCACCATGATTGAGTAGCAACTTCATTAACAGCAGCTGATTAATTTCATCATCTTCAACAATTAAGATATTTTTCTTATGAGTTAATTTAATATACTCAAATGGTTCTGCCTTATTTGTACTAGTAGTATCAATAAGTAATGGCAATTCGATAGTAAATGTAGTTCCCATATTGATTTCAGTTTGATAATCAATTGTGCCACCCATTAACGCTAACAAATTAGAAACTATCGAAAGTCCTAATCCCGACCCATCTATTTTCTTGGAATTGTGTAATTTTTTAAAACTTTGAAAAACTTCATTTTTGTCATTTGCTTTGATTCCGGTGCCAGTATCAATAACTTTTATACAAATTGTAGCATTATTATTATCGCTGCTTTGTAAAGAAACGGAAAGTGTTATGCTTCCTTTTTTTGTAAATTTTACCGCATTATCTAATAAATTGATTATGATTTGAACAATTCTTGTTTTGTCTCCAATAACAAGTCTTGGTAAATGAGTATCCTTTAAGACATTAAAATTTAGATTTTTTGCTCTTATTTTAGGCGAAATAATTTTTTCAATATGATTAATCATCTCAACTAAATCAAATGAAGCAACTTGAATTTTGACCTCTCCCATTTCAATTTTTGATAAATCTAAAATATCATCAACTAAATGTTTAATATGATCATTTGTTTCTTTTAGTAATTGAGTTATTTCTTTTTGGGAAGCTGTTAAATCAGATTTTTCTAACATTCCTACAAACCACAACGAAGCACTAATTGGCGTTCTTAAATCATGACTCACATTAGCAAGAAATTTGTTTTTAAAGTTTTTTTCGGACTCTAATTGCTGATTTTTTAATTCTGCTAAATGAAAACTTAAAATGGATTCATTTTTTTCTTGAGCAATATTTTGAAAATTGTTATAATGTTCCGTAAAATCAAAAAATATTAAAAGTGGATTTATTTCTCTTGAACCTGAATTAAAGATGATATCAAAAGTTTTGCTTTCAGAATTGATGTCCAAATGGATACAGCTAAAAGTATATTCCTGATTTTCATGTTCTATTAGGGAAATTATGGTTTCGAAAAACGGATGAAAATACGCTATCGAAGTTTGCGTCTCAATATTATAAAGCTGGTTATCAGAATTTAAGACAATACCTTCTTTGTTTAATTCTATAATTTGGGTTTTATTATAGAGGTATTTGTTTCTCGTATTTTCCAGCATCTTAAATCATTTTTAGTCCTAAGTTTTGAAATACATTTTCAACCTCTATTCCCATCTTTGCACTGGCGTAAAAGTCTATATTAATTTCTTTTTCGGCTACTATTACTTTAAATTCTTCAATATCAATTAAATCTGATTTATTTGCAACCGAAACCAATTTAGCTGTTGGAAAATTCGTTTTGATAAAATCTATTTCCTCATTGAAATGTTCAAATGTTTGTGAACGGGTAGGATCAATTACATAAATAAATCCAGAAGTTCCTAATAAATATGAGGAACGTACTTTTTGTATATCATCTTTTCCTTCAATATCCCAAATAATCAATGTGAGATCTAAGTCATTGATTTTAATTTCTTTTTTTAAAATATGAA
>CAISUR010000578.1 GCA_903888655.1 uncultured Bacteroidota bacterium
GTATTTGTAAATGGAAGAATATGGTGCAATCATTTTCATTAGCGAAGCATTCTGAAACGAAACTAACGCAAGCGGAATTGGAAATGTGAAAGAGTTGTTAACATAGCTGCTAATAAAAAAAGCCCTTAAAAAAGGGCTATTAATTAATTTTTTTAAAAAAAAGTTTATTTACCAATACAGAACGAACTGAAAATAAGATCAAGTTGATCTTCATTGGTAATCTCCCCGGTTATCAATCCCAAATAATAAAGACTCTGCTTTATATCAAGACTCAACAAATCACCCGGCACTTTATTCTTTACCCCCCCTTCTACTTCTTGCAACGAATTAGAAAGTTGTTTCAAAGCATCATAATGCCGAACATTGGTTATGATGGTCGATTCTGTGTTTATGTCTCCATCAACAGCCAGCCTAACCAATTCTTTTTTTAATAATTCCAAATTAAGTTTCTCTTTTGCAGAGATAAAAAGTATGTTTTTTAGATAAGCAAACTCATCCTGGTTTGTCTTGCTGCTAATATCTAATTTGTTCCCCACCAAAAGATACTTAATACCTTGCTGCCTAAAATCAGAAACCATTCCTTCAATTTCCGATAGCGTGGTTGTATTCAAATCAAATAAATAAACCACCAAGTCGGACATCCGCATTTTCTCATAGCTCTTTTCTATACCCAAGTTCTCAATCATGTCGCCTGCAAAAGCCCTGATACCAGCCGTATCAACTAACCTAAATAATATCCCATCAATATTCAAAACCTCTTCAATAGTATCTCGGGTAGTCCCAGCAATATCACTTACTATAGCTCTATTTTCATTCAATAAAGCATTCAACAAAGTAGATTTACCAGTATTTGGCTTTCCAATTATCGCAACCTGAACTCCATTTTTGATAACATTGCCAAGTTTAAAAGAATTCAATAATTTATCATTGGCTACGACTAATTCTTTGATAAGTTTTTCTAACAAACTTCTATCTGCAAATTCCACATCTTCAGTAGCAAAGTCCAATTCAAGCTCAATCATCGAGGAAAAATAAATTAATCGTTCTCTCAAGTAACTTAAATCAGATTTAAATCCACCGCGTATATTCTTGATTGCATTGTTTTTACTAGCCTCTGTATTACTTGCTATCAAATCAGCAACAGCTTCTGCCTGAGTTAAATCCAATTTTCCATTCATAAAGGCACGTTGTGTAAACTCTCCCGGTTTGGCGAGTCTACACCCCTCTTTAATTAAAATATTAATGATTCTTTCTTGAATAAATACAGAACCATGACAACTTATTTCAATAACATCTTCCCCAGTATAAGAATTAGGATTTTTAAATAAAGCAATAACAACTTCATCAATAATTTCTTGCTCATATCTTAGAAGCCCAACATGTAGTGAATGGCTAGCTTGGTCTACTAAGTTTTTAGACTTAAATAATTTATCAACGATAGAAATACTTTTACTTCCGCTTAGTCTAATTACACAAATTGCACCTAATCCCTTAGGAGTTATTGATGCAACAATAGTATCATTCCAATCTGTAAAGTAACTTTTCATTAACTAATATTATAAATAAGATTGCAAAAAAAAAGCTTTCTCGAAATGAGAAAGCTTTTCCAAGTTTATAACATAATTTTATTCTTCTACTACAAAAGTAATTGCTTGACTAACACGATAAGATACATTATGACCATTTTGAACAGCAGGTTTCCAAGCTGGTCCCTTTTTTATAACCCTAATTGCTTCTTCCCGTGTTCCATAAGGAGAAGGATCAGCTTGAATGTCACTAATATTTCCGTTTTTATCAACTAAAAAGTTAACCCTAACAGTATATTTACCCGGAGGGGCACCATTTTCCGAAGGCAACGTATTGTTCAAATTTCTCTCCAAATATTTTTTCCAAGCAGGCAAACCACCAGGAAATTCAGCTTCAATTTGTACAGACGTAAAGACTTTATCATAATCCTCATCTTGCTTGGGCGCCTCTACAACACCTGTACCTTTGCTTTCTACAGGCGGTGCAACAACACCTTCGTCCTTTGCCCCTTCTTGATTAATAGTTCCTATTTTAGTATCCTCCAATTTTGCCTGTTCTGGAGGTGGTTCTTTTACTTCCTCATCCTTAACAATCTTAGGAGGCGTAAATCTAGTTATTTCAACTTTAGGTGGTTCTTGTTTTGGAGGAGGAGGAGGAGGTGGTGGTTCATTTTTCTTATCTTCCTTTTTTAAATCCTCCAAATTAACATCTTGCACAATAATCTCACTCTTCTTCTCAGATTTAAATGAGGTAGCTAAAACAGAGACCAGAAAAACAAATAAACATATCGATATTGTTCCAATTAAGGCATAAGTAATCCGTTTATTATAAGTCTTACGCAAATCGTAAGCACCATACGATTTGTTTTTTCCATCAAATATGATGTCCAAAATATCTGCAGATAATATCTTATTAACTTCCATTATTAAAAGCTTAAAATTATATATAATCGAAATTAATTCCTAGCCACTATTTAGCTAAGCCCGCTTTTTCAGTTGCTAAAATCAATTGATTTTCTCCATCAGAAATATCAACTAATGCATAACGCTTTACAACATTAATAGCCATTTCATCTAGTATATCAATAACATTTTTATAATCGCACTCATCATTTGGTTTGATAACTACAAAAAAATCCTTTTCGTCAGTCGTCCGCTTTTTATTGATTATAGCATCCCTAATATCTTTAAAATTTGAACTCTTAAAGTTCTTACCAGCAGGATCTAAAATTCCTTCGTAATAAAATACATTATTGTCTTTGCCTAACAAAATTGTAAAAGCTCCAGAGTTTTTAATCTTAGTATCGTCTTGAGGCTTATCAGCTTCCTTAGGCAAATTTAATTTGAAGGCAGTTGGTTGACTCATCGTTGTTGTAAAAATAAAGAAAGTAATCAATAGAAAGCCCAAATCAACCATTGGAGTTAAATCAATTCTAGTAGATAACTTTTTACTCTTTTTTACACCTGGACCTTTCTTATGCCCATCCCCACCCGAGGTATCCATTTCTGCCATGGTATCTAAAATTTATTTATATAA
>CAISUR010000579.1 GCA_903888655.1 uncultured Bacteroidota bacterium
TCAAATCGGAGCAATTCGTGATGCTGTATCATACTACAAAATTGAAGGAGAACTACGTTCAGAGACTTCATTAAACATTAAACGTTTAATGGATATTGGATGTTACAGAGGAATTCGTCATAGATCTGGTCTTCCTTTAAGAGGGCAAAGAACTAAAAACAATTCTAGAACTAGAAAAGGTAAGAGAAAAACTGTTGCTAACAAGAAAAAAGCAACTAAATAGTAAATAATATGGCTAAAGCAAGTACAAAAAAACGTAAAGTTATTATTGAATCTTCAGGTGAAGCTCATATTAATGCAACTTTTAATAATATCATCATTTCGTTAACAAACAAAAAAGGTGAAGTTATTTCTTGGTCTTCTGCTGGAAAAATGGGATTTAGAGGTTCTAAAAAGAACACTCCTTATGCTGCGCAAATGGCAGCTGAAGATTGTAGTAAAGTAGCATTAGAAGCAGGACTTAAAAAAGTAAAAGTTTATGTGAAAGGTCCAGGTAACGGAAGAGAATCTGCTATCAGGTCTATTCACAATAGCGGTGTAGAAGTTACGGAAATTATTGACGTTACTCCAATGCCACACAATGGATGTCGTCCTCCTAAAAGACGTAGAGTATAATTATAGTATAAATAGAGAAAGAACTAAGATTATCGAAGGATTTATTGACCTGAATTCATAATCTCTATCTCAAAACAATTTTTAAAATGGCAAGATATACTGGTCCAAGTACAAAAATTGCTCGTAAATTTGGCGAAGCAATATTCGGAGCTGATAAAGCTTTCGATAAAAGAAATTACCCTCCTGGACAACACGGGATGGCAAAAAAAAGAGGAAAAAAATCTGAATACGCTGTCCAGTTAATGGAAAAGCAAAAAGCTAAATACTCTTATGGTATTTTAGAAAAACAATTTAGAAACTTATTTGAAAAAGCAGCTGCTTCTAAAGGTGTAACGGGTGAAATCCTATTACAATTATGTGAAGCTAGATTAGATAATGTTGTTTATAGAATGGGTATTGCTTCATCAAGAAGAGCTGCAAGACAAATCGTTTCTCACCGTCATATAACTGTTAATGGTGAATTAGTAAACATACCTTCTTATCATCTAAAACCGGGTGATGTTGTTGCAGTTCGTGAAAAATCAAAATCTTTAGAGTCAATTGAGCGTTCTTTATCAAACTCTAATAACGTTTACGAATGGATTACTTGGAATAATGATACTAAATCAGGTACTTTCGTTACTGTACCAGCTAGACTTCAAATTCCAGAAAACATTAAAGAACAGTTAATCGTAGAGTTGTACAACAAATAATAATTGACAGTAGTCTAAATTATGGCAATATTTAATTTTCAAAAGCCCGATAAAGTTATCATGATCGATTCAACCGATTTTGAAGGTAAGTTTGAGTTCAGACCTTTAGAACCTGGTTACGGATTGACTGTTGGTAATGCACTTAGAAGAGTTTTACTTTCTGCTTTAGAAGGTTATGCTATTACATCTACCAGAATTGAAGGTGTAGAGCATGAGTTTTCTACTATTTCAGGAGTTGTTGAAGATGTTACTGAAATTATCCTAAGTCTTAAGCAAGTACGTTTTAAACGTCAAATTGAAGATATTGATAATGAATCTGTGACTATATCTATAACTGGCAAAGAGCAAATTACAGCTGGAGATTTTCAAAAATTTATTTCAGGTTTTCAAGTATTAAACCCAGAATTAGTTATCTGTAATCTTGATTCAAAAGTTAATTTCAATATGGAATTAACTATTGAAAAAGGGAGAGGATATGTACCTGCGGAAGAAAATAAAAAACAGAATGTTGCAATCGGTACCATTTTTACTGATTCTATTTTTACACCTGTTAAAAACGTAAAATACGCAATTGAAAACTTCCGTGTTGAGCAAAAAACGGATTATGAAAAGTTAGTTTTTGAAATCAAAACTGATGGATCAATTAATCCAAAAGATGCTCTTACCGAAGCAGCTAAAGTTTTAATTCACCATTTCATGTTGTTTTCAGATGAAAGAATCACGCTTGAAGCTGATGAAATTGCTCAAACTGACTCTTATGATGAGGAGTCATTACACATGAGACAATTGCTTAAAACTAAGCTTGTTGATATGGATTTGTCTGTTAGAGCATTGAATTGCTTAAAAGCAGCTGAAGTTGATACATTAGGAGACCTTGTCTCTTTTAACAAACACGACTTAATGAAGTTCCGTAACTTCGGTAAAAAATCGTTAACTGAATTAGATGAATTAGTTGCGGTTAAAAATTTAACGTTCGGAATGGATTTGTCAAAATATAAATTAGATAAAGACTAGTTTCTTTATTCAAATTAAATAGAATTTAAAATGAGACACGGAAAAAAAGTAAATCACTTAAGCAGACAGACTGGACATAGAAAATCTATGTTAGCTAATATGGCTTGTTCACTAATTGAGCACAAACGTATTAATACTACTGTTGCTAAAGCAAAGGCCCTTAAACAATTTGTTGAGCCTCTTATAACAAAATCTAAAGATGATACTACACACAATCGTCGTATTGTTTTCGCTTATTTACGTAATAAATACGGGGTTACTGAACTTTTCAGAGAAGTAGCTGCTAAAGTAGGTGACCGTCCAGGTGGCTACACACGTATTATAAAAGTAGGAAATCGATTAGGAGATAACGCTGATATGGCAATGATCGAATTGGTAGATTTCAACGAACTTTACAACGGTGGTAAAAAAGAAGAGAAAAAAGCTAAAAGCCGTCGTGGTGGTAAGGCTAAAAAATCTGAAGCTGCTCCTGCGCCTGAAGCAAAGGCACCTGATGCTCCAGAAACTTCTTCTGAAGAATCTACTGATAGTGCAGAATAATGAATTCAATTTCATAAATATTAAGGATAAGCTTTCGAGTTTATCCTTTTTTTTATGTTCAAATTCTGATTTGTCATTCTGTAAGAATCTGAAGCGAATGGCTTAGGTCATATCAGCCATCCATTTTCCTGCTTTCCTTTCTGCCAATAAATAAATGGCATCCATTCAATCAGGGCTAGTGAGCCATCAAATGGAATGTTTATAAACTTTGGCAAAATCAACTCTAGAATTTAAAAGATTATTCTAAATTTGCAATACAACAACTAACCACTACAATGAAGTACACAACACGTTCACAAGCCATCTTATTACTTGCAGATGGAACTACTTTTTTTGGAAAATCCATCGGAATTTCGGGAACTACTTTTGGAGAAGTTTGCTTCAATACAGGAATGACTGGTTATCAAGAAATTTTTACAGATCCTTCTTACTTCGGTCAAATTATGGTTGCCACTAACCCTCATATTGGTAATTACGGTGTAAATGCTAGTGAAGTAGAGTCTGGTAGAATAATGATTTCAGGTTTGGTTTGTAAAAACTTTAGTTTTAATCATTCGAGACCAAATTCTGAAAGTAATTTATATGATTATTTTCAAAATCAGAATTTAATATGTATTTCAGATGTAGATACCCGTGCGTTAGTGAGTTATATAAGAGATAATGGAGCACAAAACGCTGTGATTTCAACTGATGGAACTTCCATTGAAGAATTAAAAAATCAATTAGCAAATGTTCCTGATATGAAAGGTTTGGAACTAGCTTCTAAAGTTTCGACAAACGAAACCTATTTTTATGGTGATGAAAATGCAAATTATAGGGTTTCAGCTTTAGACTTGGGAATTAAAAGAAATATATTAAGAAATCTTGCAAAAAGAGATTGTTATATTAAAGTATTTCCCTATAACGCTAGTTTTGAACAATTAAAGTCATTTAATCCAGATGGTTATTTCTTGTCAAATGGACCTGGTGATCCAGAGCCTTTGACAGAAGTTCAAAATACCGCAAAAGAAATGATTGCATCGGATAAACCTGTTTTTGGAATTTGTCTTGGACATCAAATAATTGGTTTGGCGAATGGAATTTCAACTTACAAAATGTTCAACGGTCATCGAGGAATTAATCATCCCGTTATGAATTTAATAACAGGTAAAGGTGAAATTACTTCTCAAAATCATGGTTTTGCTGTCAATAGAGAGGAGCTTGAATCTCATCCAGATATGAAAATTACTCATTATCACTTAAATGACAATACGGTTGCAGGAATGAGAATGAAGTCTAAAAGCTGTTTTTCTGTACAATATCATCCTGAAGCTAGTCCGGGTCCGCATGACTCTTCCTATTTATTTGATGAGTTTATAGAAAACATGTTAAAATCGAAATAATTTAAAATAAAAGAGTTTCAACCTAAGTCATGAAATAATTACTAAATCTTTGGTAATTAAAGGTCAAGTACACCAAATTTAAATTTCGATTTAGCACAAAAAATTAAACTTATTTTTAATATCTTTCATATATTAATTCGCTTTTGCTTTGTTTTAAACTTTATATTAATTGGTAATAAACACAAGAATGTCCTCGGAATATTCATAATCATTAAATTTCTTTTTTTGTCTTTTAAAATTCATTATACTAATTTAAGTAAATTGTTTCTGTTCAACAAAACTCGCTTATATTCTTTTGAAAGTTGAACATAAAAAAACTACTTTTGCGTGCTTAACAACACAACGCAATGAGTACTACTAAAACCATTAAATCGGCTCTAATTTCCGTATTTGATAAAGCCGGTCTAGAACCGATCGTGAAACAACTTCACCAACAAAACGCAACTATTTATTCAACAGGGGGAACGGAAGATTTTATTAAAAGTCTTGGAATTCCGGTAATTGCTGTAGAAGATGTTACTTCTTATCCCTCTATTTTAGGCGGTCGTGTCAAAACACTGCATCCAAAAGTTTTTGGTGGAATTTTAAATCGTCAAGATAACCCAACCGATATCGAACAAATGATGGAATTCAATATTCCACAAATCGACTTGGTTATTGTAGATTTATATCCCTTTGAAAAAACCGTTGCATCCGGAGCAAGTGAAGTTGATGTTATTGAAAAAATTGATATTGGTGGCATTTCATTAATCCGAGCTGCTGCAAAGAATTTTAAAGACACCGTAATTGTTCCTTCTGTAGAAGAATACGAATTATTTTTAGGAATGCTTACCGATGGGAATGGTGCAACTACTATCGAACAAAGAAAATATCTCGCAACTAGAGCGTTTCATGTTTCATCTAATTATGATACATCTATTTTCAATTATTTCAATACCGAAGATACCTATTACAAAGAAAGTATTGCCAACGGTCAAGTACTTCGTTATGGCGAAAACCCACATCAAAAAGGATTTTTCTTTGGTGATTTTGATGCAATGTTTACAAAATTACATGGAAAAGAATTATCATACAACAATTTATTAGATGTTGATGCAGCAGTTAATTTGATAGCTGAATTTAAAGATAATGACCCAACTTTTGCGATTTTAAAACATAATAATGCTTGCGGATTGGCTACTAGAACCAACATGATAGAAGCTTATCTAGCTGCTTTGGCATGCGATCCTACTTCCGCATTTGGAGGTGTTTTGATGGCAAACGGACCAATTGACAAAGCTACTGCAATTGAGATCAATTCCTTATTCTGTGAGGTGGTCATTGCGCCAAATTATGATGATGAAGCGTTAAATATTCTACAAGAAAAAAAGAACCGAATCTTATTGATTATAAATGATGTACCTTTACCTCAGCGTCAAGTGAGAACTTGTTTGAATGGTTTATTAGTGCAAGATAAAAACAACATTACAGATGCGAAAGAACATTTAAAAAATGTCACTAATTTAGTTCCAACCGAACAAGAAATTAACGATTTATTATTTGCTTCAAAAATTTGCAAAAATACCAAATCAAATACTATAGTTTTTGCTAAAAATGGAACATTAATAGCGTCTGGGACTGGTCAGACATCACGAGTAGATGCCTTAAAACAAGCCATTGAAAAAGCGGAAACTTTTCGGTTTGATTTACATGGCGCTGTAATGGCAAGTGACGCGTTTTTTCCATTTCCTGATTGTGTAGAGATTGCGCATCATGCTGGAATAACTGCTGTTATTCAGCCAGGAGGTTCTATAAAAGATGAATTAAGTATTAACTATTGCAATGAAAACAATATAGCAATGGTGTTTACAGGAACGCGTCATTTTAAACATTAAAAAAACAATTAGGATTCTTTTTGTTTTTCCCAATAAAAACGTCTTGAGCAACGTTAATTTTATTATTTTTGTAAGATTTATTTTTATAACAAACTAAAACCATTTGATTAAATATGGGATTTTTTGATTTCATGACCGAGGATATAGCGATTGACCTTGGTACCGCAAACACCCTAATCATTCACAACGACAAAGTTGTAATTGATAGTCCTTCTATTGTTGCCAGAGACAGAGTATCTGGAAAAATTATCGCGGTTGGTAAAGAAGCCAACATGATGCAAGGTAAAACCCATGAAAACATTAAGACCATACGACCATTAAAAGACGGAGTTATAGCCGATTTTGATGCTTCTGAAAAGATGATTAGTATGTTTATTAAAAGCATTCCTGCTTTAAAGAAAAAAATGTTTACACCTGCACTGCGCATGGTAGTTTGTATTCCTTCTGGAATTACTGAAGTGGAAATGCGTGCAGTTAAAGAAAGTTGTGAGCGTGTAAACGGAAAAGAAGTATACTTAATCCATGAGCCAATGGCCGCAGCAATTGGTATTGGTATTGATATTATGCAACCCAAAGGAAACATGATTGTTGATATCGGTGGTGGTACAACAGAGATTGCGGTAATTGCACTGGGAGGAATTGTTTGTGATAAATCAGTTAAAATTGCTGGTGACGTTTTTACTAACGATATCATTTATTATATGAGAACACAACATAATTTATTTGTAGGAGAAACAACCGCAGAAAAAATTAAAATTCAAGTGGGCGCTGCAACTGATGCACTTGATTCACCTCCGGATGATATGTCAGTTCAAGGTAGAGATTTACTTACAGGTAAACCAAAACAAGTAGAAGTTTCTTATAGAGAAATCGCAAAAGCTTTAGACAAATCAATTCAACGTATTGAAGATGCTGTGATGGAAACATTATCGCAAACACCACCTGAATTAGCTGCTGATATCTATAATACAGGTATTTATTTAGCGGGTGGAGGATCAATGCTTCGTGGTTTAGATAAACGTATTTCCTTAAAAACTGATTTGCCAGTATATATCGCTGAAGATCCATTAAAAGCTGTTGTTAGAGGAACAGGAATGGCTTTAAAAAACATACCGAAATTCAGAAGCATCCTAATAAAATAAATTCCAAATTTAAAATTCTAAATTCCAAGAAAAATAAATGTTTATAGATTTTTGGAATTTGGAATTTAAGGGTTAAATTTTTTAAAGACTATGCAGCAAATATTTAATTTTATATTTAAAAACAGCTATCGAATGCTGTTTTTGCTGCTTATGGTAATTGCCTCATTGTTAACGATTCAATCGCATTCCTATCACAGAAGTAAAATGATTAGTTCTGCTAATTTCTTTACTGGAGGCATATATCAAATCACTAATAATGTTGAGGGTTATTTTAATTTGAAAGTTCAAAATGAAGAACTTGCAAAAGAAAATGCACGACTTAAAAGTTTGCTGTTTAATACCAAAGACACTACCAAAGTTCCCAATTTAGATTCAATAAAAGGGCTAAAGAAAATCGATATTATTATCTCAAAAGTGATCAAAAATTCCTATAGCAATCAGGTTAACTTCCTTACTTTAAATACCGGTTCTAAACAAGGAGTTGAACCAGAAATGGGAGTTATAAATAGTTTAGGGATTGTTGGTGTTGTAGAAAATACTTCAGCTAACTATTGTACGGTTTTAAGTATTCTTAATACAGAATCTCCAATCAATGCTAAAATCAAAAAATCTAATCATATTGGTTCATTAACTTGGAATGGCAAAAATACAGGATTTGTACAATTAACAGATGTTCCTAGATTAGCAACTGTTAAAAAAGGAGATACGATCGTTACAGGTGCGCAATCTAAAATATTTCCAGAGAATATAGGTATTGGAACTATTGAAAAAATCTATATTGATAATCAAACAAATTTCTACACCATCGATGTAAGATTGTTTAACGATATGACGAGTTTAGGACATGTTTATATTATAAAAAATAAAGACCGAGACGAAATTAATAATCTAGAAAAAAAGACTGAAAAAAATGAATAGTGCTATGCTATTCAATATTGCCCGATTTATTTTGCTGCTTGTGGCACAGGTGGTTATATTCAACAATTTCAATTTTTTTGGATATATTAATCCGTATCCTTATATTCTATTCATTATTCTATACCCAGTGAATGGTAATAAATATGGCTTATTGTTGGCTAGTTTTTTACTTGGTTTGACAATGGATTTATTTTGTAATTCTGGTGGAGTTCATGCCGCTTCTTGTTTGCTTCTTGCTTACTTTAGACCTTTATTATTTAAATTTTCTTTTGGTCTAAGCTACGAATATCAAACAGTTAGACTAAATGATGTATTAACTCCAGAACGATTTTCATTTATATTATTAGCAGTAATTATCCATCACATAACCTTATTTATATTAGAGGTTTTTGCTTTTGAATACCTTTGGACTATATTTTTACGAACCATTGTTAGCACACTATTCACCATTATAATTTGTATCTTAATTATTTACTTAATCAAGCCAAATAAACGATGAGAAAAGCATTGCTTCCTACCATGGTTATTATCACAGCTTGTTTGTTGATGATACGATTGTTCTATTTGCAAATTATTGATGATTCATTACGACTTAAATCAGAAAATAATGCTATTAAAATTAAATATGACTATCCCGAAAGAGGTTATGTTTACGACAGATATGGTAAATTATTGATTGCCAATCAACCTTCTTATGACATTATGGTTGTTCCAAAAGATGTTAAAGAATTAGATACCACCGAATTTTGTTCGCTTTTAGATATCACCAAAGATTTTTTTATTAAAAAAATGATAAAAGCAAGAACATACAGTCCTATGTTACCGTCTGTTTTTCTCTCCCAGTTGAATAAAATTGAATATGCTGCATTTCAAGAAAAAATCAGAAAATTTAATGGATTTTATGTTCAAAAGCGTTCTTTGCGAGACTATCAAGTTGATTATGGCGCCAATGTCTTTGGTTTTATTACTCAAGTAAATGAAAATGTTGTTAAGAAAAATTCCTATTATGTTGGTGGAGACTTAATTGGAAAACAAGGAATAGAAGAAAGTTATGAAACGTATTTGAGAGGACAGAAAGGCGTCAAATATGTTTTAAAAGATAAATTCAACAGAGAAATAGGTTCCTACAAAGAAGGGAAGTATGATACCATTTCCAAACAAGGTGATGATTTAACCTTAACTATCGATGGTGATTTACAGAAATATGGAGAAGAATTAATGGTTAATAAATGGGGTGGAATTGTCGCTATTGAGCCAAAAACTGGGGAAATTTTGGCGCTAGTTAGTGCTCCTGATTTCGACCCTGCGCTACTGGTAGGAAGACGACGATCTAAAAATTATACACTACTCCATAACGATTCAATCGCAAAACCATTGTATGATAGAGGTTTATTGGCAGAATATCCCCCTGGTTCACCATTTAAGATACTCACTGCATTGGTAGCTCTTCAAGAGGGAGTTATTGATGAAAATACTACATTTTATTGTAACCACGGATTTAGTTTTGCACGTGGAAGATTTATGAAGTGTCACTGCCACGGGGGCGCAATGCAATTACATAACGGTATTTATGAATCGTGTAATACGTATTTTTCTAATGTTTACATCAAAACGATTAACAAATATAACAATCATTCCTATGCTGTTGATAAATGGTCAAATCATATAAAAAGTTTTGGGCTCGGAAAATTCATGGGTTACGATTTACCAATCGGAAAAAAGGTAAAATACCAACTTCCAAAACCTATAATAAGGTATATGCAGGATGGAATTGGGATGGGAAAACTATTGTTTCAAATGCAATTGGTCAAGGTGAAGTATTAACAACTCCCATTCAACTTGCTAATTTAATGGCAGCTGTTGCTAATCGAGGATATTATTATACACCACATATTGTTAAAAAAATAAAAGGAGAACTATTAGATAAAAAGTTCCGAACCAAACATGTCACTACAATTGACAAAAAATATTTTGAACCTGTAATTAATGGAATGTTTGATGTTTATAATAAAGGAACTGCTTTTGGACTCGGTGTTGCAGGTATTGATATTTGTGGTAAAACTGGTACGGCCGAAAACTATTTAAAAGTTAATGGAAAACGTGTCAAACTACAAGACCACTCGATTTTTGTTGCTTTTGCACCGAAAGATGATCCTAAAATTGCTATTGCTGTTTTTGTCGAGAATGGATATTGGGGTAAAAGATGGGCAGGACCAATTACTACCTTGATGATTGAAAAATATTTAAGACGAAAAATTACAAAGGTTGACTTTGAAAAACGAATGTTAGAAGGAAGTTTGAAAGATCAATATAGCAAGTTGTATCCAAGAAAACATCAAGATAGTATTGGGCTAATCAACTCAAGACTTAAAGATAGTATTGCCAAAGAACGCATTAAAAATGATTCCATTGGGAATAAAGAAAAAAAATTGATTAAATTGGATTCTACAAGAATTAAATCGAGAAAACAATGAAACATCAGAGCATAACCAACAATCTTGATTGGATAAGTGTCATTATCTTTATTACTTTGGTAGTAATGGGATGGCTTAACATTTATTCCTCATCATTATCTTCGGTTACTGGCGATTCCTCTATTTTTGATTTATCTCAATTTTATGGTAAACAGTTATTGTATATTGGATTAGCCTTTCCATTGATTTTAATTATTCTATTTGTTGAAGGTAAGTTTTATGAAAAATATGCATCGCTGATCTATACCGTATCGGTATTATCCATTGCAGGATTATTTGTATTTGGTAAATCTGTTAAGGGGCAAGCCAATTGGTATTCCTTTGGAGCCTTTGGATTACAGCCCTCGGAATTTGCAAAAGCCGCTACTTCATTAGCATTAGCAAAATATCTGTCCGATGTTCAAGTTAATTTAAAGAATTTGAACAACCAAATGATTTCTATGGCAATTGTTTTCTTTCCGGTATTATTAATTGCTATACATGACCCAGGAAGTGCTTTAATTTATGCAATTTTCTTTGTTGTTCTTTACCGTGAAGGAATGCCTGGGTGGTATTTAATGACTGGTTTTATTGCCATCATTTTGTTTATTTTAATGCTTATAACCAATAATCCATTTATTGTGATTGGAATATCAATTGTAGTTTTGGCAATTAATTATTACCGAAGCCGACTTATTGACAGGAACCTTATTGCCAGTGGAATTTTGATTGTTATTATTGCTATTTTTTCGTTTTCAGTGAGTTTTGTGTTTAATAATGTTTTTAAGCAACACCATAGAGACCGTTTTAATATATTACTCGGAAAGCAAGTAGATATGAAAGGTATTGGTTATAATATTCATCAATCCGAAATTGCTATTGGTTCTGGAGGTTGGATTGGTAAAGGATACCTTGAAGGAACACAAACCAAAGGAGGCTTTGTGCCAGAACAACATACAGATTATATTTTTACAACAGTAGGCGAGGAGTGGGGATTTATAGGAAGTCTAATTGTTATTGGATTGTTTGTGGCATTAATTCTTCGTATTATCTATTTAGCAGAAAGGCAAAAAACCAAATTCAGTAGAGTCTATGGTTATTGTGTAGCAGGAATTCTATTTACGCACTTTTTTATAAACATTGCTATGGTTGTTGGTGTTTTCCCTACAGTTGGAATTCCGTTACCTTTCTTCTCTTATGGAGGTTCTGGTCTATGGGGATTTACGATATTGTTATTCATCTTTCTGAAGATGGATGCTAATAAAGTAAATGAATGGTAGTTTTTCTGAAATAATTCGATTTACAATTAGTATTCACAATCAAATTGAAAACAAAAACACCTCGCAATTTAAATCGTCAGGCATTTTTTTATTTTCTAGATCTTCGCAACTATTTCACTAAACCGCCACCACTTTGCTTTTTCTCCGTTTGAATGTCGGTGTTCTCTTTTTGAAGTTTTAAGTTCCCAAAATTGTATGTTAATGAAATTCTAAACGTTCTAGAATCATTCTTTTGTCTTAACTATAATCAAAAGAAAACCAATATTAATTTATAATGCCCAACGTTTCATCCTAAGGCATTATCAATTTAGTTATTATTATTTCTAAAACAATCCGTTAATTTCGGCATCAATTCGGTTAATGATTAACCCTAAATCTTCGGGGTTGTTTACAAAATCAATGTCGTCTACATCAATAATTAAAAGTTTTCCTTTGTCATACGTCGTGATCCAGGCTTCATAACGTTCGTTTAATCGACTTAAATAATCAATCGAGATGGTGTTTTCATAGTCGCGACCACGTTTGTGAATTTGTCCTACTAAATTAGGTATAGAACTTCGCAAGTAAATCAATAAATCGGGTGCTTTCACCAAGCTTTCCATCAATTCAAACAAGGATTTATAGTTTTCAAAATCACGATTGGTCATTAATCCCATAGCGTGAAGGTTGGGAGCAAAGATGTGAGCATCTTCATAAATCGTTCGGTCTTGAATGATTTTTTTGCCGCTTTCACGAATTTGCAGCACTTGACGAAAACGACTGTTCAAGAAATAAATCTGTAAGTTAAAAGACCATCGTTCCATTTGATGGTAAAAATCATCCAAATAAGGATTGTCAACTACGTCTTCAAAATGAGGTTCCCATTTAAAATGTTTGGCTAAAAGACGCGTTAAGGTCGTTTTTCCTGCGCCTATGTTTCCTGCTACAGCTATATGCATTATGGTACGGTAATTTTATAATTTGTAATTCCTTGGGGGGTAAAAATAGATAAAATTTGGTCTTTGTAATAGAAATTTTTTAACGATTTCTCAACAATATCAATTTCGTAACGTTTGTTGATATTCCGGTCTAACAAATAAAGAACGTTGTCATTAGAATAAAGAAGTTTGTTTTCATTGAGCAGTTGTAGATTTCTAGAAGCTTCTACCACACCATTTTGGGAAATTCTGCCATAAATAGTACTCGTGTTCCATTGATTATGTTTGTCAATCCAATGAAAATAATTGAAATCGGTTTGATAAAATTTGACTCCGTCGGCAATAGACATTCCGAGATTTTGATAAGTGTTCGTCACTAAATCATATAAGCCTATTTGTTGGTTTAAAGTATTAAAAAACCATAGTTTATTTTGCCCAGAAATTCCAACAGCGCTAGCCATAATGGGAGTATAGAGTTTGGAGAAATCAACTCGTTGAATCTCATTCAGCTGATTGTCTAAAACGATTACTACATTGAATTCTTCATAAAAAACAATCAATTTAAGCGGATTCAGAATATCAACTTTGGTAATGGTTCCCAAAGAAAGATTTTGATATTGCATCACATTATTTTCAGATTTTTTAAAAAGTGTATTGTCTTTAATGTAAAAGTAATTATGAAAACCGTCAAAACCTACAAAAGAATCGGCATCAAAAGTTACAATGTCGATTTTTGTCGCGTTAATTTTTTGATACTGACCAAAGCCAGATCCTGATATTATAAATAAGAATAAGCAAATGAATTTTCTCATACTGATGCTAAAGTACATTAAACTAATTGAATTGATTGTTGTCAAAGATAAATATTTAACAAATCTTTGGTAACAAAACACCAATACATTCGTCATATTTGCTACGTTAAATTTTGAAAACACAATATATTATGAAAAAAATAGTCTTTGCAGTTGCCTTTTTGTTCGTTTTTGCTGCATCCAATGCCCAAAAAGATTTTCAAGGAATGGCAGTGTATGAATCTAAAACCAGTACGGCCGATTTCAAAAAACGATTTGAAGGAAATAAAGACATCACTCCCGATATGCAAAAAACCATCGAGGAACGTATGAAAAAAATGTTTGAAAAAACATTTATTTTAAACTTTGACAAACAAGCTTCAATCTATAAAGAAGAAGAAAAATTAGACGCGCCCGGACAAGGAAATGGTGGAGGAATGCGAATGATGAGTAACATGATGGGTGGCGGCGGAACATACTATAAAGACGTAAAACAAAAAGCTTATTCTGTTGATAAAGAGTTTATGGGAAAAGAATTTTTGATAAAAGATTCTCTAAAGACCTATAAATGGGTAATGGAAGCAGAAACACGTCAAATAGGTGGATATACTTGCTATAAAGCGACTACGGTAATACCTGCAAGTAAAACTGATTTTAGAAACTATCGTCCGCGAGCTGACAGAGACAATGCAAAAAAAGACGATTCTAAAAAAGACGATAGTAAAGCTACAGATACTAAAGCAACTGATGGAAAAGAAAAGAAGACAAGCTTTCTTGATGAAATTGATTTGCCAAAAGAAATCACAATTACAGCATGGTATACTCCAGAAATCCCCATCAATCAAGGACCAGAAGGATATTGGGGATTACCTGGTTTAATTCTAGAAGTTAACGACGGAAAAACAATAATTTTATGTTCCAAAGTGGTGTTAAATGCAAAAGACAAGGCAGACATTAAAGCACCAACAAAAGGAAAAGTAGTTTCTCAAAAAGAATATGATGATACCATTATCAAAAAAATGGAAGAGTTTCGACAAATGAATAGTGGTCCTGGTGATCATGGCGGTCCCGGACGAGGAATGCGATTTGGTGGTTAGTAAACGGCCAATAATTCGACTAATTCATTAAAAATTAAATATGAAAAAACTATTATATCTTGTTACAATATTACTAGCATCTGCTTCAATCGCACAAAATATCCGATTTGAAGGAATTATTACAGAATCGGGAAAATCGCCTTTAGAAATGGCAAATATTATGGCAGTAAATTCCACTACCAAAGCAATGGATGCGTATGCGATAACCAACATCAAAGGAAAATTTTTGTTAAATCTGAAGCCCAATACCAACTATACTATTAAGTTAAGTTATATTGGAATGAAAAATAAAGAATTTACAATTACAACAAATAGCGAGAACATAACTCAAAATATTGTTATGGAAGCTGGTGGTATTGAGTTAGACGGTGTTGAAATTGTGAGAGAAATGCCCGTTTCTATTAAAGGAGATACAATCGTTTATAATGCCGATTCTTTTAAAACAGGAACTGAAAAGAAATTAGAAGATGTATTGAAAAAACTTCCAGGAGTTGAAGTAAACGCGGATGGTGAAGTTCAAGTAGAAGGAAAAACAGTTCAAAAATTAATGGTAGAAGGGAAAGATTTTTTTGACGGCGACACCAAATTAGGCGTTAAAAATATTCCTGCCGATGCCATTGATAAAATTCAAGTTTTAAGAAATTATAACGAAATAGGTCAACTTAAAGGATTAGAAAATAATGAAGAGAATGTTGCTATGAATATCAAATTAAAAGATGGTAAAAAGAACTTTTGGTTTGGTGATATGACGGCAGGTGGAGGTACAAGAGAAAATAATAATACTACTAAATTAGATCGATATATTGTAAACCCCAAAGCGTTTTACTATAGTCCAAAGTACAGTATAAATGTTATTTCTAATTTTAATAATATTGGTGAATTGCCTTTGACTATTCAAGATTATTTCAAAATGACAGGTGGATTTAGAGGCATGATGAAAAAAGGGGGGAGTAGTTTTACTGTTTCTACTAATGATTTAGGAATTGCAGCCCTAAGAAATAACAGCGCCAAGTCGATTGAAACGAAATTTGGAGCCACTAATTTTTCGTATAATCCAATAAAAACATGGACATTGAGTGGTTTTGCAGTTATTTCGTATTCCAATACGCAAATAGAAAATAACTCTCAAACTACAATACTAACCCCGAATAATCCCACAAATACATTTATAAATTCTAATGAAACACCAATTCAGCAAACTAATTATGGATTGTTGAAATTGAGTTCAACCTACAAACCAACTACAAATTTTCAATTTGATTATGATGTTTTAGCGAAGAAGTCAAATCAGACAGAAAACTCAACGATTAATAGAGAGACTATTGTAAATTCAACCTCAAATTTAGATAATATTTCTACTTATAAAAAACAAAATCCAACTTCGGTTAATCAAAATTTTAGTATTTATTATACGTTAAAAGAAAAGAGTGTTTTTGATTTAGAAATACAGCATTTGTATCAAGAGGAAGATCCTTTTTATAATGCTAATTTAGGGACAAAACCATTTATTTTCCCAATCAATAATACACCAATAAATGTATTAGGTTACGATGTGTCACAAACAAGAACCGATTTAAATCAATCTCGTTTTGTGAAGACCAACAAATTGGATTCCAAATTGGATTATTATTATATGGTTACACCCAAAAGTAATTTTAATGTTACTTTAGGAAATACGTATTCGTATCAAAATTTTAATTCGTATATCTTTCAAATGTTGGATAATGGTGTTAGAAATGATTTGAATACTACCGTTGATAGTAATCAAGTAACTTACAATTTTAATGATGCTTTTGTTGGATTGCATTACAAAATGTTATTAGGAAAAGTTACTATAACACCTGGATTTAGTGAGCATTTGTATAGTATGAAGAATCAACAATTGGGAACTGATGTAACCAAGAGTTTCAATAAATTCTTACCCGATGTTTTTATGTTATATCAAATAAAGAAAGCAGAAACGTTGTCCTATAATTATGCTTTTACCAATGTGTTTACCGATATTTCGCAGTTAGTGCAAGGCTATATTTTAAATGGCTATAGCAGTTTGTTTACAGGAAATAGAGACTTAGAAAATGCTACTAGTCAAGTTCATTCACTTCGATATTTTAAATATAACATGTTTAATTTTGAAAATATTTTCGCAAATGCATCTTATTCAAGGACAACAAGTCCAGTGAAATCAGATGTAACCATTATTGGACCTAATCAATTGTCAACGCCAAGAAATAATACTAACTTTCCAGATCAAACAGCTACTGGAATGGGAACATATGGTAGATCGTTTATGAAAAATTATAAAGCTTCTATAAGTGCTAATGTGAATTGGTCTAAATTCACAAATACCCAAAATACTGTAGTATCAACTGCCGAAAGTTTTACGCAAAGCTATTCAGCAAAAGCATCAACTATGTTTAAAAAGATTCCTAATATTGAATTTGGGTACACCACGACAATAAATGATTATAATCATTCAAGATTTAATACTAATACACCTTCAGTTTCGTTAGACTATTACTTTTTAGATGGTTTTTCATTTGTAACCGATTGTCAGTTTTATCACTATTTCAATGCCGATAAAACTATTGATACTAAATATCAATTTTTCAACGCAAGTTTAAATTATCAGAAAAAAGACAGTAAATTTGAATATAAAATTGCGGCAACGAACTTGTTAAATACCACATCACTGAATAGCAATAATTTTAATCAATTTAATATTTCAACTTCGCAATATATCGTTCAACCTCGATATATTATTTTTAGTTTAAAATATAATTTATAAAATTGATTATGATGATAGTATAAAAATGAAAAACCTGCTCAAAATTAATGAGCAGGTTTTTTTATTTACTTTGCGAACTTCGCAAAATAACGTTATGTCTTAGTTTTTAGATTCCAAAAGCAGTTTTCACTTGCTCAACAAAATCTAATTTCTCCCATGTAAACAATTCAACGGTAATTGTTTTACTTTCGCCATTTGGAGTTTTAAAGGTTTTGGTTACCGTTTCAGGTGTTCTTCCCATATGTCCATAAGCAGCAGTTTCACTGTAAATTGGATTTCTCAATTTCAATCGTTGTTCAATAAAATAAGGACGCATATCAAAAATTGCTTCTACTTTTTTACTGATTTCTCCGTCAGTTAAATTTACTTTTGAAGTTCCATAAGTGACCACATTTATTGAAGTTGGTTTTGCTACACCGATAGCATAAGAAACTTGAACTAATACTTCATCGCATAATCCAGAAGCAACCAAGTTTTTAGCAATATGACGCGTGGCATAAGCAGCACTTCTATCTACTTTACTTGGGTCTTTTCCAGAAAATGCACCTCCACCATGAGCACCTTTTCCACCATAGGTATCTACTATGATTTTTCTTCCAGTTAATCCGGTATCGCCATGTGGTCCACCAATTACGAATTTTCCTGTTGGATTAATGTGATACGTAATATCATCATTGAAGAAGTGTGCATATTGAGGATATTTCGCTTTAATTCTAGGAATCAAAATCGAAATCAAATCACTTTTAATTTTAGCCAACATCTCTGCTTCAGGAGCAAAATCATCGTGTTGAGTGGAGATTACTATAGCGTCAATTCGTTGCGGTTTATTGTCATCAGAATATTCCAAGGTAACTTGAGATTTAGCATCTGGACGCAAATACGTAATTTCTGAATTTTCTCTTCTGATAGTTGCTAATTCTTTTAGCAAAGCATGAGATAAATCTAATGCCAAGGGCATGTAATTTTCAGTTTCGTTAGTTGCATAACCAAACATCATTCCCTGGTCACCAGCACCTTGTTCTTCTTTGCTTGCTCTATCAACACCTTGATTGATATCAGCAGACTGCTCGTGAATAGCAGATAGAACACCACAAGAATTTGCTTCAAACATATACTCACTTTTGGTATAACCAATATTCTTGATTACATCTCTAGCAAGGGTTAGAACATCTAAAAAGGTCTTCGATATTACTACTCCAGCCA
>CAISUR010000580.1 GCA_903888655.1 uncultured Bacteroidota bacterium
ATTGATAATCAAAATTTAAAAGCCAATAAATTATGACCATTTATCTTTCTAAAACTTATAAAATGATTAAACGATAAAACATTTAATTTGATACTTAATAAAAACTGCTAAAGAGAGATACTTTAGCAGTTTTTTTGCTGTGTAATAGCTATGGAATCGTAATTTAGCAAGATGCCAAAAAAATAGTAAATTCAACACTAAAATATGTTTCTAAAGATAAAAAGTGAAGGTTTTGCAACAATTTGGTATTGCATTTGAAGCCAAGGTGAATATGATTTAGAGATTAATTATATATTGAAAAAGGTTGTTGAGTAATTCCAAAACCTTTTTTTGTTATTTTGACATAATTGCTGCGAGGTCTGGATACCATCGCAGAGTGTTAAGGTACTATTGAACACTTCTAAAGCATGATGCTTTTGGTTTTCTTTGCCCTATTTTGATAACAATTATAAGGAAATAAATATGTTGTATAACAATGTTTATTCTGTTTTTAGTTCTACGAAAAACTTTACAGGAACGCCATTGTTCAAAGGTCATCAACCGAATGGTTACCCTTTAATAGATGATAAAGAAATAATAAAGCCAACCTAAGTAAACTTTTAAAGCTAGGACCAACTGAATAGAATATTTGAATTGAATTCATTTTTGTCTATTGAAAATAATGGATATTTTACGCAAAATATTAGTTATAAAACTAATTATAGCTACGATAAAGATGGCAATTTGCTTACTCTAAATAACGAAGCTCCAAATAATTCTGATATCATCAATGATTCAACCTTGTATGACTTCAAACTTGATATCAATTATCTGTATTTCAATATAATATACAAATAATAATTTAATTTCCAAATAAATTAACCCTAAAAAAACCGTCTCGGTTGTGAGACGGTTTCATTGGGTTGCATTACTTTAGAATTTAATAAAGTAGTCAATTAACTTTCGATAGATTCTTTATAAAGAAGCTGGAAATAAAATTCTATAATTTCCTAAATCAACACCTTTTAAGTTTGAACTATATTGTTTATTTATGGCTTCAATAAATTTATTAGCAATCAAAGCATAGCCTCTTGGACTTGGATGAACGCCATCTAAAGAGAATGCATTTCCTGTAACATAAGTTGAGGTCATAGTAAAACCATTAGAAGATATTCCGCTACTAGCTACTTGACTTAAAAATGCATTTGCATCCACAAAAGCTAAACCTTTAGAAGTTGCTAAGGATTGAATAGTGGCATTATATGCATCAGTAGCAGTAATAACTTGAGCTGTTTCAGCAGCTGTTAATACCGTTTTATCTTCCATAGGATAAGAAACTCCTACTGTATTAAATGGTGCTGGTGCTCCATTTTGAGTTGTACCAATTACATTTTGAGATGTTAATAAAATATAATCTCTTGACGAAGCTGCATTGCTAGCATGTCTTGCCTGACCTAAGATACTTCCGATAAATCCTGCAGTTGCTGATGGATAGTTATAAGGAGGAGCCATTAAAGCAGCAGTAATTTGTGATGAAATGTTAAGAAGGTCTTTATCTTTAATCAATAATGGATTATTTTCTGTTGTTGCTGGATTATTATCATCAGCTACTAGTGTAGCAAAACGTGCTGGCATTCCATAATTTGCTAAGGCAGCATTAATACCTCCAAACAAAGCATTCAATTGAGCCGCACTTGCAGCTGGCAATCCTGGAATAGGATTGGTTGGAACTGTTGTAAAAAATGGAACCGAAGTAACATAAGGAATATTAGCAACCACACCTTTAGCACCATTTGATGTTAATTGAGTAACTAATTGGTTATAAGTAGCAGCAAAAACATTAGGATCTGTTATATCATTTGAACCATAGGTTGCTGGATTAGTATTACCAGTTTGGTTTGTACCTGTTCCTCCAGAAGTAGCATAAGCTAACACATCGTTATTACCAATCCATAATGAAAAGAACGTTGGATTTTGAGCCATAGCATCACCCAAAACAGTAGAGGTTGCAGAAGAAGCAAATCTTACATAATAAGGATTAGCTTGACCTGTAGCAACACCAGCAATATTCCCATAACCTGGTGCTATTAAGTGAAAACTTTTAGCGCCTGGTACTCCCATATTGTTGAAAGGTCCTGTTAAAGGAGTAGTAATATCTGTTGAAGGAGTTCCAGAAACAGTAACGGGTCCTGTTCCATTAAAGTATAATCTTGGTGATTGAATTTGTGTTCCAGCAAGAAGTAATCCTCCTACATTGTCATTCATAAAAGGAATTTTGAAAGATCCGCCGCCAACTAATGCAAACTGTTGTGCTAATATAGCTGGGTAAGAACCTTTTTGCCCTTCAATAAAAAGAGCTCCATCACTATATCCAGAAGTCAATGAGTTTCCTAAAGACACATAGTTAGAAAAATTGGCAGACCCCGCTGTTAGCGGTAATCCGTCTGATGAATTCGCAACTACTGTAGTATCATCGCTTTTACTACAAGCTACAAAGGTTAATGAAACCAATAGTAACCATTTGAAATTTTTTATCATAATAATATTTTATTAAGTTATTTATTAAAAAAATTAAGGATTGATGGTTAAAGAAGCAAAATATTGTTGCCCGATTAATCCAGCTCCAAGAACTTGTTGGTATTCTTTACCTCCAATATTGGCAGCTCCTAATTTAAGTACTGATTTTAATTTTGGAATTGAGTAGTTAATTTGAGCATCAACTACTGTAGCAGATGGAATATTTCCTGTAATAAAAGTAGATTCCCATAAATAACTAGTGTTCCATCTTCCGCTTACATTAAAACCAAAGTTTTTAAATAATTTTTCATTTCCAAAAGAAGCTTTTACCCTATGTTTTGGGGTATTGAAACCAGCTTGAAAACTTGGGTCTTTCGCTTGATCAAAATCAAATTGTGCATAGTTATAATTAGCTCCAACTTCAAAATCTTTATATACTTTTTTAGCTACTCCAATACCAAATCCTAAAGATTTTATTTCGATATCGGTATTGGTATACAATTGATAGACTCTTGTATTACCGTTAGCAAGTGCATGTAATGATTGAGTTCCTAAATCAGTTAATGGATTTCCAAGCGGGTTTGGAGAGTCCATTGCTTTTCCATAATAAGGAGCAACTACGTTTAAGTTTCCGATAAAATTGTTGTAAGTATTATAATATCCATTTACATCAAAAGTAAATCCTTTAAAATCCCCTCTATAGCCTAATTCTATAGCTTTAACCGTTTCAGGTTTTACATAAGAAGCGTTTGATTTTTTTAATAATGTAGCAGCTGTAACAGGATCTGTTGAGGCTAATGCAGCAAAAGCTTGAGCAGATGCTGCTGTGTAAGAATTATTATAGGCATTTAAACCTGTCATAACTACTGTTGTTCCTCCAGCAAAAGCCTGACCTACAGTTGTTGAAACAGGTAATGTTTCTGTATATCTAGTTAAGTTATCTGGAGCAGAACCAACTAATACTGCGCTACCAACATTAAATCCAATATATTGATCTTGTGTAGATGGGTTACGGAAACCGGTTTGGAATGATCCTCTAAAAGTATGATTCTTACGTGCTCCAGCCGAATAAACCGCAGATAATCTTGGAGAGTAATTTCCATCAAAGTTTTTAGATTTATCATAACGAACAGAACCTGTAAGTTTCAATCTATCTTCTAATAATTTCTTTTGAGCTTGAGTGTACATACCATATTCATTGTAATAGATAGGACCATCTGCATCGGTATAAATTCTTCCATGGGAGTTTAATTGATATTGTCTAAAAGAACCTCCAACTTGAATTTCAACGGGTTTAAAAATATCTTTAAAGTTGTAGTTAGCATCTGAATGATAAATTCTTGAATTATCCACTAATTTAGAACCTGTAAGTACACTTGGGTCAGCAATAACACTGTTGAAAGCATTTTTAAAAGCATCCGTTCCTGGAATTAATCTTCCGGTATCTGCCACAGCTCTTGCTGCTGCATGCGCTTGATCTGGTGTTGCTCCAGCTAAAGTTGAAGTGATGTATTGTCCAGCATATTGGCCAAACCAAGTAGCGTCACTTTTCCAAGCTCTATTCACATTGATTCCTGTAAATAACATGTCATACGATTTTCCACCATCTTCTGTAGTAGTATATCCTCTTACAAAGAAGTTTTTACCTTTAACTTCCAATTTATGTTGTTGCATAAAAAAGTCATTCAAATAATATCTGTTAGCTCCTTGATAAACCGCATTACCAAAACCAAATTTACTTTGCCAAATAATTTCTAGTTTTTCGTTTCCAAGAGGTCTAAAGTGCAAAGAAAAGTCAACTTTAGAATTTCTAACTTTATTGTCTGTCAAATCAACTTCGTTATATCCTGTTCTACTTACGTTGTAGCTAGGTAGTAAATTTACAGCTGAAGCAGGAATTAATCCTAACCCTGCAAGAGTTTGTCCAACTCCTTTAAGATTAGTTGAAACTTCATCACCATAAACATTGATACCATTATAGTTGTAATAACTTCTGTCTTTTCCAACATTGTTAGTTAAATCTTTATCTCTATAATCTGTTGCATACCAATCTGTTGCTTTTAAAAATGTAAAATTTGCTTTAGCAGCAAAATGATTGTCAAAAGCGTGAGCTACTCTTACTCCATAATCAGCATAATCATTAGTTCCTGCTGCCTTTTGACTGGTCTGCCCATATTTTACATAAGCCGTAATTCCTTGACTTGTAAATGGACTTTTGCTATTCATAAACATAATACCATTAAAAGCGTTAGCCCCATATAATGCAGAAGAAGCTCCTGGTAATAATTCTACATTTTGAACATCTACTTCAGAGATACCAATCATGTTTCCAAGGACAAAATTCAACAATGGTGATGAGTTATCCATTCCATCAACTAATTGCATAAAACGAGTATTAGCAACGGTAGCAAACCCGCGAGTGTTGATTGATTTGAATGACATACTACTCGTATTCATTTGAACTTCTTTTAAGTTTTCTAAACCATCATAAAAGGTTGGAGAAGCAGATTTTTTAATGTCTTTAACCCCCATTCTTTCAATAGTAACAGGTGATTCTTTTATCCTTTCAGGAGTTCTGGAAGCTGAAATTACGATGTCATCCAGTTGGGTATCTTGACTTTGTAAAACTACATTTACCTTTTGATTAGCAGTTGTAACTTGAATTTTTTGAGAAGCAAATCCAATGGTAGATACTTCAATAGTTACAGGAAGTTTTTTGGAGGTTTTTAAAATGAATTTTCCATCTCCATCTGTAACAGTTCCCGAAGATTCGCCAACAATTTTAATGTTAGCGCTAGGAATAGGCTCGTTTTTACTGTCTTTTACCGAACCTGAAATTGAATTTTGTGCATATGTTATGCTACAAAAAAACAATGTCAAAATAAAATAATAAATCTTCATTAGGTTTGATTTTGTTGGTTTAAGTAGCCAAAATACAAATAATTTTTATATTAATACATAAAAAATCATATCAAAAGTTCAAAATAGTTAAAGAAATCTTAATTTTTTAAAAAATACGAATAAACTCATAAAAACAAAAAATAATTAACAATTATGAAAAATATGCTTCATTGTTTTACGGATATGAAAATTATTCGTATTTTGGCTACTTAAACCAACAAAAATCAAACCAAATGAAGATTTATTATTTTATTTTGACATTGTTTTTTTGTAGCATAACATATGCACAA
>CAISUR010000581.1 GCA_903888655.1 uncultured Bacteroidota bacterium
AATCCTCACCTTTTCTATTTTCATTGCTAATTTTCGGTTTATTAACTTGACTTTTACAAGAAGTAACAATCAAAAATAATAATCCTATTTTAATAAAATATCTCATAATATAATTTATAATGTGTGAAAATCTGTGTAATCTTCGGCAAAAAACTTTATGTATCTTTGTTGCAAATTCAAAAATAAACTAATTGAATCTAGAACATTTTATTGCCAAACGCCTCATTACTGCTAAAGACCATAAAAGTAGTATATCTGCACCAATTATAAAAATTGCCATCATAGCAATTGCTTTGGGAGTTATAATGATGATGGTTTCTATCGCAACAGGTATTGGATTACAACAAAAAATACGCCAAAAAGTGGCTGCGTTTAATGGGCATATCATTATATCCAACTTTAACGGAAATGAATCTGATGTGAGTACAGAACCGGTTTCTACCAATCAAAAATTTTATCCTAAATTTAAAAATATAGAAGGAATAAGTTATATTCAAGCAGTAGCAACCAAAGCAGGAATGATAAGAACTGAATCAGCGTTTGAAGGAATTGTCTTTAAAGGTTTGGGAAAAGATTATCATTGGGACAACTTAAAAGAATATCTGGTGCAAGGAAGAATTCCTAATCTTAAGTCTGAATTAAACAATGAAATTCTAATTTCACAATATTTATCAAATCGTCTTAATCTAAAATTAGGAGAAAGTTTTAATACCTTTTTTATGAAGGATGGAGAAAACAAATTACCAAATAGTCGTAGATTTACAATTGTAGGAATATACAATTCTGGACTGCAGGAGTTTGATTCATCTTATATAATTGGAGATATCCGTCATATTCAAAAAATGAATAAATGGCAATCTAATGAAGTTGGTTCTTTTGAAGTATTTATAAATGATTTTACAAAAATTGAAGAAAAAGGGGAAGAAATTTATGGCGAAACTTCTTCGGTTTTAAATTCTCAAACCATAGTTAAAAAATTTAATTACATATTTGATTGGTTAAAATTATTCGATACGAATATTTTTATTATCCTTATTATTATGATAATTGTTTCAACAATCAATATGGTTGTGGCATTACTGGTACTAATATTAGAAAGAACCCAAATGATTGGCATCCTAAAATCTATGGGAGCCAATAATTGGTCTATTCGAAAAATATTCCTCTATAATGCACTCTATCTCATTGCGAGGGGACTTTTTTGGGGAAACATAATTGGTTTAGGTTTACTTTTAATCCAAAAACACTTTGGAATAATAAAATTAAATCCAGAAAGTTATTACGTAACGGTAGCTCCTGTTGATATTAACATATTATATTTTGTCATACTTAATATTGGTACAGTATTGATTTGTTTGTTTGTTTTACTAATACCTTCCTTTATTATCACCAAGATATCTCCCGCAAAATCAATTCGGTTTGATTAATATATAGTTGTTTCATCAAATTGAATAAAAAAAAGCCTCACATTGCTGTAAGGCTCGAATTTACTCGTGGAGAAGATGGGGCTCGAACCCACGACCTCTTGACTGCCAGTCAAGCACTCTAGCCAACTGAGCTACATCCCCAAAGAGCAACAAATATACTTCTTTTTTACATCCAAAAAGCTATCCTTAAAAATCTACATTCGTACGGACTATTTGCTAAATTTGCCAGATAAATTTTTTCTGATGA
>CAISUR010000582.1 GCA_903888655.1 uncultured Bacteroidota bacterium
AAGGTTAGTAATGGATATACGGAGGCTACTACAACAATATTGGTTAGATAGGGTAAAAAGTACATTCTTAAAAATTTATTAGTTGATTTTTAAAGGAAAGTTACTTTCTGTTTTTATTGATATTCCCCAACTTCAAAGCTAAAACTAGTCTCCAATCAGTTCATTGCGGGAGTCATGAACTAGCCCCCCACTTTTCGAGATGTACTGCACTGTTGGGGTATTCATGGGCTAAATGGTCAAATCGCTTACATCTTCTCCCTAATCCTCGCGTCATTGTAACGATAGGAGAAATCTAACCGGAAAAAGTAAGCAAAATCAAAATAATGATATAAGGTCGCCAATATTATTCCATGAGATTTCTCCTATCGTCGAAATGACGTTCACTGGTTCGAAATACGTTTATAACCAAATAGCGGGGTGGCTTTTTATTTTACTTACGCTAAAACTAGTAACCAATCAGTCCATTGCAGGAGTCATGAATTAGCACCCCAATTTTCAAGCAGTACTGCACTGTTTTGGTATTCATGGGCTAGACGGGGCAGATGGCCAAAATACTACTCCATTAAATGTATGTGTACAACAGTCGCAGTAGTGTTTTAAGTCTGTTGGTTTTAATGTGGGATTTGATAATTGTAAAATTCCATTATCGTCAACATACATTCCTGAATAATAAGTTGATTCTCCAACTCTAATAAAGTCCTCTTTATCATTTTGGTTTGTAGAGACTAACCAAAAGATTGGTTCTGTTTTATCTAATCTTGCTTTTACCTCCCTAAATATTTCATTCCATTCTGAACCAACTTTTGATAATAAGAATCGAAAAAGTGGTGTATAGTCTAACCCTCTTTCTTTTTTACCATGCATAGTTCCTTTAATCTGCTCTAGTGTTTCTCTTTTTTTATTTCTTGAATATTTAAAATCTCCTCCGAAATTGTGATGTATGTTCCTTGCTTTAGTATTTACTTTTCTAAAAAGTAGTTCTTTTTGATTATTTCTATTCATTTTTCTGCTTTTGTTGGTGTTCCCCTCTCGCCGATGTTGTGTTATTCACTAACATCAATCAATAAAGTCTTTAGTTATTGATTTCCCTTCTCACAAATATATAGATTACGCTTTTATAGATGTTGGTGAAGAAAAATAACATAAGTCCAACCTTATAGATAAACCAATTTCTTTCCATAATCACATCCAAATACTTACTCTAATCCTTTTATTGTTGTCTTGATACCTCGAAGAGTTGTCGAGGTACCAAGGAGACTATTCTTGATACCTCGAACGATTGTCTTGATACCTCGGAAGGTTTCCTTGATACCTCGAAGAGTTGTCTAGATACCTCGGAAACTATTCTTGATACCTCGAACAATTGTCTTGATATCTCGGAAGGTTTCCTTGATACCTCGAAGAGTTGTCTAGATACCTCGGAAACTATTCTTGATACCTCGACAACTTTTTTAGGGTTGAAATATATAGTTGTACACATTACCAGATATATACTGCATGCAGCTATGTAAAGCGTAGTTTACACCCGGAGTTATAAAATAAGATTCCATTTTCGTATTATGCCTAAATTACTTGTAGTACTACTAAACTGGGGGCTAGACACCCAATTGGTGATGATTTCTCTTGCGCTGAATGTTGTAAATTTTATGACCCTAAACGTTGGCACTTTTGCTACGCCGGCCGTTGTGTTAACTGTTTTAAAAGCCGCCGCCGACCGTTTGCAATTGGCATACAACAATCGCCTAAATGGCGATGAGGCAAAAATAGAATATGATAAAGCTGCGGCGGCACTAGATAAATTGCTGCACGATCAAGCGTTTTATGTAAATGGAATTGCCAAAGGCGATGCGGCTATCATTGCTAAGGCGGGGTATAAATCTACCAGTGCCGATCAAACCAAGAAAACAAAATGTGTGGCTCCAGATGCCGCCAGGCTAATAACAAATGGTGGCGGCGGACTAAAAATGATGTTAACCAGTGTGGCACAAGCTACTTCTTACATTTATGTGGTGTTTTTGGGGGCAGTAGGTACGGTAATAGTGGGTGATAATTATGTGCAGCCTTCACTTGCCGGTGCTATTGTTGTTACCAATGGTAAACTGTCCGAAATATTGTCTGGCATCACCAAAGGAACCGATGTTACGGTTTTGGCATTTGCACAAAATAGTGCAGGCATTAGCCCTAGCAGTATGCCAGCAACGGTGATGGTGAATTAAGAGTTGTTAAACTATAATAGTTCAAATAAAAAAGACCTCAATTTGGGGTCTTTTTTATTTTTCATATCTGATAAGAATGATTCAGAAAATGCCTTCGTAAAATCAATATTTTCCCATTAGTTAAGATAGATTCTATTTTAAATTTCTGATTCCGTTTAAACCTCATCCCAACCCTTCTCTTTTGGAGAAGGGCAAACAAACACAACAATTAACCTTTAGTTTGGGTGTAAAGTCCTCTCTTTTGGAGAGGATTTAG
>CAISUR010000583.1 GCA_903888655.1 uncultured Bacteroidota bacterium
TACGGGCAATGCAGTTTGCCATATTAAAAACACGACCACTAAACTTCCGTTTTCTAAATCCTACAAGGAAAATATTGATGCTATCATTGTTACTATCGCTTCTGGAAATTATTTGGAGATATAATATAAAATCTCCTCAATTTGATGAAGAATCTAATAAATCATGACGAACCTTTGTTATTAATAAATACCTCCGCTTATCAACACCGAATGACATCAACATAAAAAAATTAATAAAAGCATTAATGTCAAATTACAATAAAGTCCATAATCTAAAGGCTATTTTGTAAATTAGTTTTTGGAATTTATTTTATAAAAATACTATCTTTACCAATTAATCGTTTTAAGAATTTAAGTTGCGTTTTGGCAACAATCTAAATAAATTATGGCTTGTACAAATTGTTCTACGGGTGCCAAAGATGGTACTCCAAGAGGATGTAAAAATAATGGGACTTGTGGCACCGATAGCTGCAACAAACTTACCGTTTTTGACTGGTTAGGGAATATGAATTTACCCAATGGCGAATCCCCTTTTGATTGTGTCGAAATACGATTCAAAAATGGAAGAAAAGAATTTTATAGAAATACCGAAAAGCTTACATTAAGTATTGGCGACATCGTTGCTACTGAAGCCTCACCCGGACATGATGTAGGAATTGTTACACTAACAGGTGAATTGGTTAGAATTCAAATGAAGAAAAAAGGAGTAAGCTTAACTAGTCCTGAAATCTTAAAAGTTTACCGAAAAGCATCCCAAAAAGATATTGATATTTGGAGTGAAGCACGCGACAAAGAAGAGCCTATGAAGGTAAAAGCACGCGAAATTGCTATTGCTTTAAAACTACAAATGAAAATTTCTGATATCGAATTTCAAGGAGATGGTTCAAAAGCAATATTTTATTACACCGCTGAAGATAGAGTCGATTTTCGACAATTAATTAAAGAATTTGCTCAAGTTTTTAAAACAAGAATCGAAATGAAACAAGTTGGTTTTCGTCAAGAAGCTGCTCGTTTGGGTGGGATTGGATCTTGCGGAAGAGAATTGTGTTGTTCTACTTGGTTAACCGATTTTAGGAGTGTAAATACCTCTGCAGCTCGTTACCAACAGTTATCTTTAAATCCTCAAAAATTAGCTGGACAATGCGGAAAGTTAAAATGTTGTTTAAATTATGAATTAGACACCTATTTAGATGCTTTAAAAGATTTTCCCGATTTTGAAACTAAATTGTATACCGAAAAAGGAGATGCTATTTGCCAAAAGCAAGATATTTTTAAAGGATTAATGTGGTTTGCTTATACCGATAATTTCGCCAATTGGCATGTTTTGAAAATAGATCAGGTTAAAGAAATTGTAGCACAAAACAAAGAAAAAAAACGAGTTTCTTCGTTAGAAGACTTTGCAATTGAAATTGTTGTCGAACAAGAAGCTAATTTTAATAATGCGATGGGGCAAGAAAGTTTAACACGTTTTGATCAACCAAAAAAGAGTAAGAACAAAAATAAAAACAAAAACAAGACAACTGCACCCAATACTGCCCAAGAGCAAAATCAAAACAAGAAACCAAATCAAGGAAATTCCAATCCTAATCAACAAAATAGAAGGCCTATAATTATCAAAAAAAATGAAGATAAAAAATAGTTTACTGTTTATATTAGTGCTGCTTTTGATTATTTCTTGTGATAAAAAAAGGGTTTTTGACGAATATAAATCCGTTGGAAATGCTTGGCATAAAGACAGCATTATTACTTTTAAATTGCCGAAATTAGAAAGTGCAAAAAATTATAATTTGTTTGTAAATATTCGCGATAATAATGATTTTCCATTTGATAATTTGTTCTTAATTGTTTCATTAGAACAGCCTGATAAAAAAATACTGGTTGATACTTTAGAGTACAAAATGGCAAATCCTGATGGGACTTTAATGGGGGAAGGTTTTACGGATATTAAAGAAAGTAAATTATTTTATAAAGAAAAAGTAGCTTTCAAATTGAAAGGAGATTATAAAGTTCACATTAAACAAGCTGTCAGACAAACAGGCAAAGTTGTTGGTGTGAATAATCTAAAGGGAATTACAGAAGTCGGTTTCAGAGTTGAATCAATAGACTAAAATTATGGCACAAAAAACGAATACTCAAGCAAAATCAACGCCAGTAAAAGACATTAAATACTACCAAAAAAAGTTTTGGAAGGTATTTTTTTATGGTTTAGGAGGTATATTCTTATTTTTCTTATTTGCTTCCTGGGGTCTTTTTGGAAAGATGCCTTCTTTTGAAGATTTAGAAAATCCAAATTCCAATTTAGCTACTGAAATTATCTCTTCAGATGGTGTGACATTAGGTAAATTCTACAATGAAAATAGAACAGCAATCAAATACAAAGATTTACCAAAATCTTTAGTAGATGCCCTAGTTTCAACAGAAGACGAACGCTTTTATGAACATTCAGGAATTGATGCTCGTAGAACTTTTGGTGCTGCTGCAAAATTAGGTTCCAACGGAGGAGCTAGTACTATCACACAACAATTAGCTAAACTTTTATTTCATGGTGAAGGATCTAGATTTCCTTTGTTTAGAATGATACAAAAAGCAAAAGAGTGGATTATTGCCATCCGATTGGAAAGACAATATACTAAAAACGAAATCATAGCATTATATTTCAATCAAGTAGATTTTGTTAATGGTGCTGTGGGAATTCGTTCCGCATCAAAAGTATATTTCAATAAAGAACCTCGTGATTTGAATGTGGAAGAAAGTGCGATGTTGGTTGGGATGCTAACCAATCCTTCATTATTTAACCCCGTTCGTCGTCCTGAAAAATCTTTGAAAAGAAGAAATGTTGTTTTAGGACAATTAGTTAGAAATCATCATTTGGAAGAATCTGCCAAAAAATTATTGGAAAAAAAACCAATTGTTTTGAATTTTCATCCAGAGAGCCATTTGGATGGTACCGCGACTTATTTTAGAGAATACCTTCGTGATTACATGAAAAATTGGGTAAAAACTAATAAAAACCAGATGGAGAAGAATATGATATTTATGGAGATGGTCTCAAAATTTACACGACTATCGATTCTAAAATACAAGACCATGCTGAAGAAGCGGTGCAAGCGCATATTAAGAATCTTCAGGAAGAATTTTTTATTCAACAAAAAGGAAATAAAAATGCTCCTTTTGTTAATATTTCGGATGCCGAAACGGATAAAATATTTAAACAAGCTATGAAAAATTCGGAAAGATGGCGAATTTTAAAAGCAGACGAAAAAACAGATGAAGAAATTATTGCTTCTTTTAAAGTAAAAACTAAAATGACTGTTTTTACATGGAAAGGAGAACGAGATACTATTATGACTCCTATGGATTCTATTCGTTATTATAAACATTTTCTTCAAGCGGGGCTAATGTCGATGGAACCTCAAACAGGACAAATAAAGGCATGGGTTGGAGGAATTAATTACAAATATTTTCAATATGATCACGTGGGTCAGGGAGCTCGACAAGTTGGTTCGACATTCAAACCTTTCGTTTATGCTACTGCAATTGAGCAATTAGGAATGTCTCCATGTGATACATTATTAGATGCTCCATTCATGATTCACAAAGGACGTCATCATGTTACCGAGGATTGGGAACCAAGAAATTCAGATAATAAATATAGAGGAATGATGACGCTTAAGAGAGCATTGGCGAATTCTGTTAATATTATTTCTGCTAAATTAATTGACAAAACAGGTCCTGAAGCTGTGGTGGCTCTTACTCATAAATTGGGAGTAAATTCAGAAATTCCGGTGCAACCTTCTATTGCTCTTGGTGCCGTAGACATAACGGTTCAAGACATGGTTGCGGCTTATAGCACTTTTGCTAACCAAGGTGTTTATATCAAACCTCAATTTATCTCCAGAATTGAAGATAAAAATGGCGCAGTCATTTTTGAACCTGTACCAGAAACACACGATGTTTTAAATAAAGATGTAACATTTGCAGTAATTAAATTATTGGAAGGTGTAACCGAAGGCGGTTCAGGTGAACGACTAAGAACTGAAGGCGGTGGCTCGGGAGATAAACGTTGGACAGGATATCCTTATGTATTTCGAAATCCAATCGCAGGAAAAACAGGAACTTCTCAAAATCAATCTGATGGTTGGTTTATTGGAATGGTACCTAATCTTGTTACAGGAGTTTGGGTGGGTTGTGAAGATCGTTCAGCACATTTCAAAAGTATTACTTACGGTCAAGGAGCTACAGCTGCATTGCCTATTTGGGGATATTTTATGAAAAAGTGTTATGAAGATAAAGATTTACAAATATCTAAAGATGATTTTCAAAGACCCGATAACTTCAATATAAAAGTAGATTGTTGGACGCCACAAAATCATAAAGAAAAAGATTCCACAACTATTGAAGAACAAAACCCAGAGGAATTTGGACTTTAAGTAAGCGCAATAATTGACCATATAAATTCATAGCAACTATGATTAATAAAAAAGTAAATTCAGTGCAAGATGCACTCCAAGGAATTGAAGATAACATGACCATTATGTTAGGTGGTTTTGGACTCTGCGGAATTCCCGAAAACTCCATCGCTGAATTAGTAAAAATAGGAGTTAAAAATCTAACGTGTATTTCTAATAATGCAGGAGTAGATGATTTTGGTTTAGGTTTATTATTGCAACAAAAACAAATCAAAAAAATGATTTCGTCTTATGTTGGAGAAAATGCCGAATTCGAACGTCAAATGTTATCAGGAGAATTAGAGGTTGAATTAATTCCACAAGGAACTTTAGCAGAACGTTGCAGAGCATCTCAAGCTGGAATTCCTGCATTCTTTACTCCGGCGGGTTACGGAACAGAAGTTGCCATTGGAAAAGAAACCCGAGAATTCAATGGAAAAATGCATGTCATGGAATACGCATTCAAAGCCGATTTTTCTATAGTGAAAGCTTGGAAAGGTGACGAAGCAGGAAACTTAATTTTTAAAGGAACCGCTAGAAATTTCAATCCGTGTATGTGCGGTGCAGGAAAAATAACCATAGCCGAAGTTGAAGAGTTACTACCCGCAGGGAGTTTAGATCCAAACGAAATACACATTCCGGGAATATTAATTCAGAGGATTTTTCAAGGGGATAAATTTGAGAAAAGAATTGAGCAACGAACCACTCGCAAAAGAGCATAATCATGGCATTAGATAAAAACGATATAGCAAAAAGAATAGCTAAAGAAGTAAAAGATGGCTATTATGTAAATTTAGGAATTGGCATTCCAACATTAGTTGCGAATTATGTTCGCAATGATATTTCAGTGGAATTTCAAAGTGAAAACGGCGTTCTTGGAATGGGCCCTTTCCCGTTTGAAGGCGAAGAAGATGCGGATTTAATTAACGCAGGGAAACAAACCATCACTACTTTACCTGGAGCAAGCTTTTTTGATTCAGCGTTTAGTTTCGGAATGATTCGTGGTCAACATGTAGATTTAACCATTCTGGGAGCAATGGAAGTTTCTGAAAAAGGAGATATAGCCAATTGGAAAATCCCCGGGAAAATGGTAAAAGGAATGGGAGGCGCAATGGATTTAGTGGCATCGGCAGATAATATTATTGTAGCAATGATGCACGTAAATAAAGCTGGTGAGAGTAAAATTCTCAAAAACTGTACGCTGCCTTTAACGGGTGTTGGCTGTGTTAAAAAAGTAGTAACCGAATTAGCTGTTTTAGAAATTACCCCTAAGGGTTTTAAGTTATTGGAACGTGCGCCAGATGTTTCAGTGGAACACATTATAAACGCTACCGAAGCTACCTTACTTATCGATGGAGAAATTCCAGAAATGATAATTGATTAGAATTATTATTCCTTAAAAAAGAGTTTATTTTTTTGTAGAATAATTTAATATATTAGGTTTAATAGTCTATTTTCTTATTTTAGAAATGAAAAGTATACCAACTAATGCCCCACTAGAATTAGCTAAAACATCCATAATATCTGGAGTTCTTGTTTCTGTAAAACCTTGGCATATTTCCATTAGTATACCATAACTTATTGCTGAAAGTAAAATTATTATTTGCGTCTTTTTATTTACTGGTTTTGTTTTTATTTGTAAAAACCATAAAACTACAAAACCAAAATAAAAAGTAAAATGAACATATTTATCTTTATTTGGAATATCAATATTAATTTTTTCTTCGATATTTCCCAAAGAAATTAAGCTCAATATTGTAATTAATACAGTCCAAAGGAATGCAACAAATAGATATTTGTATTTACTAAACACCTATTAAAGTTCCGTATGAATTATGGTCTAATAATTCATCCCATTGTGATAAATCAGAAACCTTTACTTTTACCATCCAACCTTTTCCATAAGGGTCAGAGTTTACCGTTTCAGGATTACGTTCAAGATCTTCATTAAACTCAATAATTTCTCCAGACATTGGCAGAAACAAATCTGAAACAGTTTTTACTGCCTCAACAGTTCCAAAAACTTCATCTTTTTCCAAAGTTTGGTCTAAAGTTTCAACTTCAACATAAACGATATCTCCAAGTTCACCTTGAGCAAAATCGGTAATGCCTATTGTAGCAATATCTCCTTCTAATGAGATCCACTCATGATCTTTAGTATATTTTAAATTAGTTGGTAAGTTCATTTGTTAGTTTTTTAAAATTTGTTTCAAATGTATTGTTTATTCTTAAATCTAAAAAAAGAATTTGATTAATTTCCGAAATTATATCGAAGTGTAAATCCTCCTCTTATATTTGTCATCGGGAATGAAGTCGAGATTACTGCTTTTGAGAAAGAATGATCATAGTAAAGTATTATAGTTAAATTTTTACTCAA
>CAISUR010000584.1 GCA_903888655.1 uncultured Bacteroidota bacterium
GTTAGGAAATTTTGTTCAATATGAACCCCTATATTTGCCCAAAATCTGAGGATCGTAGGATCGTCAAGAATCGGAAAAAAAATTGTCACTTTTTTTTATGGACCACATCAAATTTTATAAATTAGCTAAATTAAAAATTTGTTATTAAATTACTTACTAAAAAAACGTATTACTATTAATAGAATTTATACTACAATTAGTAATTCCTAAAAAAAGAAAAGGTTCACAATCTTTAAATTGTAAACCTTATTCATATTTTTGATAAAATTTTTACATAATCTTTTTTTGAATCAAATTATCCGTTTTGATGGTGAGTTTATCTCTTAAAATTTTCATGTCTTCACTTACTTTTTTATCTAGTACTTTAGCATAATGCTGTGTCGTTCTCAAGTTTTTATGACCAAGCATTTTACTAACGCTTTCAATTGGGACGCCATTAGTAAGGGTGACAGTCGTCGCAAAAGTGTGTCGAGCAATGTGGAAAGTTAATTCTTTTTCAATCTCGCAAACAGCAGCTATTTCCTTCAAATAAGCATTCATTCTTTGATTACTCAATATTGGTAAAAGTCTTTCTTGATTTAATGCTTGTGGGTGGTCTGCATACTTATCAATTATCATTTGTGTCACTGGCAAAACAGGGATTTTTGATGCAGATTCGGTTTTTTGTCGGTTTGTGAATATCCATTTGTCTCCATCAATTCCAATGCTTATGTGCCCCTTTGTTAAGTTTTTGACATCTATGTACGCTAAACCTGTAAAGCAACTAAAAAGAAAGATATCGCGCACTAGGGATAATCTTTCTATTTTGAAATCTTTGTTGATTATGCTTTGAATTTCTTCTTCTGATAAATAAACGCGTTCTACTTCTTTGACTTTGGATTTGTAGTTTGCAAATGGATTTTTATGCAACCAATCATTAGCCAGACAAATCTTGATAATTTTATTAAAGTTTTTTAAGTATTTGACCGCAGTGTTGTTAGCGCACTTACGAACACTTCTTAACCAAAATTCATAATCTGAAATAAAGGCATGATCTATTTTGTTTATATCAATATCTGTAACATTGTACTTCCATTTGAGAAATTCAATTGTATGACTTAATGAAGTTTTGTAGCGTTCTAATGTTCCTGGAGCATATTCTTTACCGACTAACTCTTCTATTTTGTTATTATGGTCTTGAAATATTGGAATAAGCATTCTTTTTGTTTCTGAAACTCCAAACAATTCATTCTTTAAATTTTCAGAATTAACACTAATATCTTTTTTGAAAAGTTTCTTTTCAGCTACTAAAACTTGATTTTTTAGATAATCAAGATGACTATTGATTGTTCTAGCTTCTTCGGTAGTGCCTTTAACTTTGCTGCCTTCTGAGGACCATTTATCAGGATTAATGTATTTGTTAGTACTAAACTCAAATCGTTTGCCATTTACTGTAACTCTAGTGTAGATTGGACAAACTCCTAAATTGTTGGCTTTAGCTCTCTTGATATAGAAGAGAATTGATACGGATGTGTTCATTGTTGGTGACCTTAAAGTTAATATTAAATTTATTCGATTTAATAACTACATACAAGATGTACATTTTTTGAATATGTTGTTGAACACCTTGCCGTAGCGGCGTTTCCATTGTGAGGTGTCACTTAAAATATTATTTTTTAGTGACACCTTGAAAGACACCTAAACTTTGAGATTTAATGAATAATTTGATATAGCCCTAAAAGAAAAAACCCACTAAATTGTTGAATTTAGTGGGTTTTGTATTTATTTTAGTTTATACTAGCAGAGGAGATGGGATTCGAACCCACGATACAGTTACCCATATACAAACTTTCCAGGCTTGCTCCTTCAACCACTCGGACACCCCTCTAAAATTATAATGCAAAGAACAATAAAATTTTGCAATAAACAAAGCGTAAGCTTAAACCATTTCGCCTCGAAGTGATGTTTCAAAAATAGTTTTAAAAACATTGGAAGTCACTTTTTGTCCCAGTAGATACATCAATTTGGCAATAGCCGCTTCAGTTGTAATATCTTTACCAGAAATCACGCCAATATCTTTCAATTGCGTACTTGTTTCATATTGACCCATATTCACACTTCCGCCCGAGCATTGCGTAACATTAATTACATACAAACCATTACAAATGGCTTCCTTTAATATTTGAATAAACCATTCTTCTGTTGGTGCATTTCCAGAACCATACGTTTCTAAAACAATTCCTTTTAAATTAGGAATTCCAACTATTGACGATAAGACCGATTCATTAATTCCAGGAAACATCTTAACAATAACTACATTATCATCTAATTGCTTATGAACTAAAAACTTTTTGGTCTGTTTTGGAAAAAGTAGCGCAGTATTAACGTTCAAATGAACCCCCGACTCAACTAATGAAGGATAATTAGGTGAGGCAAAAGCATTAAAATGTTCTGCATTGATTTTAGTAGTTCTATTCCCTCTGTATAATTTGTATTCGAAATACAAACATACTTCGTTAACTACTGACTTACCTTTTTCTTGCAATGAAGCAATTTGAATAGCCGTAATTAAATTCTCTTTAGCATCCGTTCGTAAATCTCCAATGGGCAATTGAGAACCTGTAAATACAACAGGTTTAGTAAGATTTTCCAACATAAAACTCAATGCTGATGCCGAATATGACATCGTATCGGAACCATGAAGTATCACAAAACCATCAAAAGTGGTATACTTATCTTCTATTACGGTAGCAATTTGAACCCATTTTTCAGGATTCATATTGGAAGAATCGATTGGTTTTTCAAATGAAAATGTTTCGATTTCACAATCGAGTTGTTTTATCTCTGGGATTTTTTCTAATAACTTTTTAAAATTGAACGCTTTTAAAGCACCCGTTTTAAAATCTTTCATCATCCCGATTGTACCACCAGTGTATATCAGTAATATGTTGGGTTTAGATTGCATTTTCGTATTTAGACTTATTCACCACAGGATTAGCATACATATTCAAAAAACCCTCCATCATTACGCCATTAGAACAATCTATTTTTAGTTCTAATCGTCGTTCAAATAATGATTTTTCTTCTTCAGAATAATGATTTGTATACTTATTTGATTTATTCAAAATATCATAAGCAATATAATTGGTTGGCCATAATTTGTACGATTGTAAAATTGAATCGTCGATGGCTTGGGCTAATGCTTGAATTTGCTTATTAGAATTGTCATTCTCATTGGCAATTGCGTCAATCTCTTTGTCTAAAACATCACCCACATGAATATGAATACGTTTTTTTTGTCCAATAATCCCACTTAATAGCGTGATGAAATCCTCATTTTTTTCTTTAACATAAGTTTCAGCTTTTGCTTCTGCCATGAGTTGTGGCATCTTCAATGCATCCGTCGGGTCATATTCATAGGAAATAGAAACAGGAACAATCTTTACCTTCTTGAAATAATCCATAAGATTAGCTTCGTCAGACCCCATTCCTAGCATTTTTAAAACACCCGAATGAGTGGCATCGTTTCCGTCTTTAGTTCTTCCTTCTCGTTGTGCAATCCATACGGAACGATTCTCTCGAAGCAGTAATTGTCCGATGTATTCTGCCATCAATTTTGAACTTTGCAACAATTCTCTTGGCGGTAAACCTCTTTGAACTAAAAAATTTCGGTTCAATTTGGATAATTTTAAAAGAAAATCTTTCTTGACCAAATTATCTCCAATTGCAGATGCTGTCATTACCAAACCATGATCGAACAGGCAAACATTTAGCAACGAGGTATCCAAAATTATATCTCTGTGATTGGAAATAAAAAGATAAGAGGTGTTTTTTTCTAATTTTTCAAAACCTGAAGTAGTCAATCCTTCCGAAGATTTTTCTAGTACTCTTTGAACGGACTGATAAATAAAGTTGCATTGAAAATCACGTATAGAATGAGTTCTTTTGAGTTGTTCTTTCCATACCTCGTCATCAACATCTGGGAAAGTAAAATTCATTATCGCTTTCATCATCGGATTATTGAGACAAGCGCGAATCCCTTCATTCACTTCGCTGTCATAATAAGGACGAATTGCATCAAACTTCTGCATTTTGGATATAATTTTTTAGAAAAACAAAAGAACAAAAAAAATATGACTTTTTGATAACTTTACCATTAAATACCAAAAATCGATTTGGAATTCTCGGTCGTTATTCTAGCAATTTCCTCTATCGGAAGATTATAAATCTCAGATAATTTTTGAGCTACTAAAACGGTATAGCTACTTTCATTGCGTTTTCCTCTATGTGGTACTGGAGCTAAATACGGGGAATCGGTTTCTAATACAATGTGCTTCAAATCAATTTTATCTAAGAATTGATCTATTTTACCATTTTTAAAAGTAGCCACTCCGCCAATTCCAAGTTTTAATCCTAATGAAATGGCACGTTCTGCTTGCGCTAAATCACCGGTAAAACAATGAAAAATTCCAAATAAATCAGTTGCTTTTTCGCTTTCTAAAACTTCAAATGTTTCTTCAAAAGCATCACGACAATGGATATTGATTCCTAAATTATTCTTTTTAGCCAATTGAATTTGATATTGAAAAGCATGCTGTTGTTGTTTCAAAAATGATTTATCCCAAAACAAATCAATGCCGATCTCGCCGATGGCATAAAACTTTCTTTTGGCAATTTCAGATTCCACATGAGCCAATTCTTCCAAATAATTTTCTTTGACATAAGTAGGATGCAACCCAATCATCAAGAACACATTTTCTGGAAACTGCGCTTCCAAATCATACATTTTCTGGGTATAAGATGAATCAATAGCGGGAATAAAAAATCGAGAGACACCAGAAGCTAAAGCACGTTGAATCATTTCATAGCGGTCTTCTTGGAATTGAGAAGAATATAAATGAGTATGCGTGTCTGTTAGAATCATGTTGTTTTTATTTCATGCAAAAGTAGCAAAAGAAAAACAAAAAGAGGTATTTGGAATTGCTTGTTAAATTTGGTCAATTTTTAATCGATAGTATTCAATAGAGTTGATTAAGCCGTTTTAAAAAAGTTAATTTTTTA
>CAISUR010000585.1 GCA_903888655.1 uncultured Bacteroidota bacterium
CGTCCAAATAGTTTCAAAGGTTCGTATACATGGATTATTACCACGACCCTCTTTGATGTGATTATCTAATAACCTCTCCACGCAATTTAACATTTCAGGATGTTGAAATTGAGATAGGTTGGTGAAACTGTATTCAGGTTGCAATGCTACACTAGGCAAGCTGTCATGAGCAAAATTATCTTCATAGTGTTTCATAATTTGCAATAATAAATTCAAAATTATTTTTTATTACTTTTTGGTTTTAACGCTTTTTTCATTGATTCCAATTGTTTTCTCTCAGATGCTTTCAATGGATATATATGCGATATTCCGGCTTTGTATTGATTTGGAATGTCTGTTGGTTCAAATTGTTCGTAGGCTTGAGCGTTTCTAACAAAATTAGCGTCTAATAACAATGGTCTTCCCAATGCTACTAAATCGGCTCTTCCATTTAAGATAATGGTATTGATTTGATCTATATCTTGTATGTAACCTGCGGTAATGGTTGGAATGTGAACGGTATTTCGAACAGCATCTGCAAAAGGCGTTTGCCACATTCTGCCTGTTATTGGTTTTTGATGGGCTACGGTATTTCCTGTAGAAACATTAATAATATCTGCACCTGCGTTTTTGAATGCAGTTGCGATATTAATTACATCTTCTTCAGAGATTCCGTTTTCCGCCCAATCCGTTGCTGATATTCGCACTGACATGGGTTTTTCATTTGGAAATACGGCTCGCATTTCGTTGAAAACACGTAATGGAAATTTCAATCGGTTTTCAATACTTCCACCAAATTCATCGGTTCTGGTATTGGTTAATGGCGAAAGAAACGATGCTAATAAAAAACCATGATGCGCTTGTAATTCAATCATATCAAAACCTGCTTCGTGGGCATTTTTGGTTGCTTGAACGAATTGGGAAGTAATCAAATCCATATCGGCAACGGACATTGCTTTTGGTGTTTCCGAGTTTTCATTAAATGGAATAGCAGAGGCCGAAAGTAATTCCCAAGAAGTTCCATTAAAAGTATTTTGCCAGGGTATTTTTGTTGCACCTTTTCTTCCAGAATGTCCTAATTGAATTCCGATTTTAGTTTGCGTATTTTGATGAATAAAATCTATAATTTTTTTCCATGCAACTAGTTGTTCTTTAGTGTAAATACCTGCACAACCTAAAGTGATACGTCCATTTTCTGAAATAGTAGTCATTTCGGTTAAAATTAATCCCAAACCTGCAACTGCTCTTGAAGTATAATGTTGAAAATGCCAATCGTTTACAACACCATTTTCAGCAGAATATTGCCCCATAGGAGCCATTACGATTCGGTTTTGTAATTTTACATCTCTTAATTTGAAAGGAGTGAAAGCAGCAGGAATAGGTTTTAGGTTTTGGGTTGTAGGTTTTAGGTTTGTATGAAACTCATCCAACACTTTATCCGTAAAGGAAGCATCTCGCAATTGTAAGTTTTCGAAGGTAACTTTTTTGGAACGAGTCATGCACCCAAAAGCAAATTGATAGAAAGGATGTTGTATGTTTCTATCCATGTTTTCAAACCAATCTAAAGAAACTAATGCCGCATATTGAATCATCTCAACTATGTTTCTTCTGGTTTTTTCATACTGTTGGAATGCAGCTTGAACATCGTTTGGATTAGCAATTACTGCATCGGATAAACCTATAGCAGAATCCATAGCTAATTTGGTTCCCGAACCAATAGAGTAGTGCGCTGTAGCTTTAGCATCACCTAATAAAACTATGTTGTTATGATACCAATTTTCATTTGTTATATGAGGAAATTGTCGCCAATGCGATTTGTTAGAAATCAATGGATACCCGTCTAATTCTTCTTTGAAAATTTCTGAAATTTTAGCTATGGTATCTTCTTCATTAGTAACTTCAAAATTGAATTTTTGCCATGTTTCATCCGAACATTCAAAAATCCAAGTACTCATACCTTCTTGATATTGGTAGGTATGAGCAACGATGGTTCCAAATTCAGTTGTTCTAAAAAAATAGGTGAAAGCGTCTAAAGGTTTTGTAGAACCTAACCATACAAAACGGTTCTTTTTTAATGCTATTTTAGTTCCAAATTCTTTTTGGTATTGAGTTCTAATGCTACTCCCAATTCCATCCGATGCTATAATAATATCAGTGTCTTGATAGGGAATTAAATCTTCTATATTTTGTTCAAAATGCAAATTCACACCTTCTTCACGACAGCGTTGTTGCAGCAATTGCAGTAATGTTTTTCGTGAACATCCGCAAAAACCATTTCCAGCGATGTTTACGGTTTCTCCGTCACGGGCAATAATAATATCGTCCCAATACGCAAATTTGGAGCGTATTAATTCATACGATTCCATATCGCGTTTTAAGAATTCACCTAAGGTTTCATCAGAAAAAACAACTCCAAAACCAAAGCTATCATCGGGTTTGTTGCGTTCGTAAATATCTATCTGGCAATGAGGGATTGCTTTTTTGGTAAGTATGGAAAAGTAAAGTCCGCCTGGACCTCCGCCTATAACTGCTATTTTCATTTAAGTTCTTTTAATGGAAAATACTTCGCCTATTTTAGTATAATTAGCACCTGCCAATCGTGCGACAGGTTTGTAGGTTTCCATATTGATTTTATAATTGTCTAATAAGACACTCTCGTCTATGTGCATCATTATAACTCTACCAATTACCACACAAGCACCACCCGCTTTAGTATTTTCAAGAAAATAATGGTGCACCATTTCGCATTCAAAAGTGATAGGACTTTCTTTAACTCGATTGGGTTTTATTAAAGTGGATGGGAGGGGAGTAAGCCCTACCAATTCAAATTCGTCTACTTCTGAAGGAACAGATTGTGCTGTTGCATTCATTGGTTCCACAAGCTCTTCCGTAACCATATTAACTACAAATTGTTTGTTGTTAAATACGTTATTTAAGGTGTCTTTATTGGTGTTATTATCTCTTCTTGTGGAGAACATAACATGCGGTGGATCATCACCTAGAATATTAAAATAAGAAAAAGGAGCAAGGTTATTAATTCCGTTTTGGTCAATGGTGGATATCCATCCGATGGGTCTTGGAATTACGGAGCCAGTAAGTAATTTGTATATAGCCGACGCTTCGAGTGTATCGGGATTGAATTCCATAGTTTGTTTGTTGCTTGTACAAATTAAAGCTATTTTTTAGAATTTCACTAAATCATTTGATGATTTTCTTATGTTAGGACTAAAAATTAGATAAAAAAATAATTAAAATCGATTACACTTATGGGCTATATTTATAATTCATAAAAATATCTGAACTTTTTGATTATATCATTAAGAAAACATTTATTTATAATATAGTTTTTATCGGATACAATTTTTTACATTTGTTAGACTAAAGCGATTTAACATGCGTTCAAATTTATTTAATTGTTGTTTTATGTTAACAATTACAACAACTCACAATTAATTCTATGAAAAATCTATATAGCATAGAAATTGATGATACTGGTTTAATAATTTCTACATCGTTCCCGTCAACTTATTTTTTAGAAGATGAAATTCCAAGAATAGGCATTAATTTTTCAGAATTTTGGGACGACACCACTAACCAAAAAATAAAGGAGTTTATTGAAAATATTTTCACAGGAACAGACATTTGTGAATTTTCGTTTAAAACAAATAGAAAGTCAATATATTGTATTGGCTCCAAACATTCAAAAAATAAAGCATTTGTATCTCTTAAATATATTAATCTTGAAACAGAAAGTGAACGATGGGGATTTGATGAATTGCCACTTGAAAAGCGATTAGTAGCCAATCAGCCCATTACTTTTTATGACAATCTAAAGAAATTCACAGAAAATTTACCATTAGTGATTTTTGAAATTTTCTTATATCCTGATGGTAGATTTAAATTTGGTTTTGTCAATAAAGAAATGGAAAATTTTTTTCCATTGTTTAATAGAGAAGCCGTGAATGCGGATAATAATCTTCTTTTTGTTCGTGTACATCCAGAAGACAAGCAAAAACTTATGGATTCCATATACAATGTATTTAAATTTAATGTTTGGGACATTGAATACAGGGTTGTTGAAGATGGACAAACAAGATGGGTAAGAGGCTATGGTCGTCCGGAAATAAATGAAGAATACAATTATA
>CAISUR010000586.1 GCA_903888655.1 uncultured Bacteroidota bacterium
TTAAATGCAAAGATTGTGGTCAATTATTTACTTAAAGTAATAAATCTGTTTGAAATTCTAACAAAGAGGTTTGGTTTTAAAATTGGATAATTACTAAAGATATAATATTTGATAAGATTTATCTCAAATCAGTATTCAGCAAGACTACTACAGTACAATGCTTTTTAGCGCAAATGCTGTTGAAACTTTTGTTTAGGAATTATATTATTTATACAGATGAAATTTATACTGTAATTGATTGGACTTATTGCCCAATCGATCTTGTTTGTTAGTTTATAGAAACTTTATTTAATTTAAAATCAGTTTCATGGACTGAAAGATGTAGAACATTTTGAAAAAATTGCCCAAGATTTGTAAAACTTATCAAATCTAAGCATCAAAATAAAAGTATTACATCCGATAGAGATAAATATTCTATAAAAGCCATTAAAAAAGTCTGTTCAAAAGTACCTTTTTCAAAGATTTTTAATGCATATATCAAGAATGTTCGGAATATGGCTAACAAAGAATCTAAAGTTTAAATCTGGTTTTGAACTCAAACAAATAGCCGTTAAAATCAATCATATTAATTCTGAATATAAACGACAGTTATGGCTGAAAAAACTCATACAATGAGAAGAAAAATGTAGCGATTTTATAAATCAAAAATTATATATAATGTTGTAACGGGAAGATATTGGTATACCTATAAAATGGTTCGAAGATCATTCACTGTAATTAAAAAAGCATTGCCCAATATGTTTCTGTATCTAAAGGGCGAAAAAATACCCAACTCAACTAACTCTTTAGAGTGATTTTTGGTAAATTTGATAAGAAATTTATGTTCATTGCGGGATTAAGTTTAGCCAACAGCAAGAACTTTTTGAAGTGGTATTTGTATTATAAAAATCAAATGAACAAATAGGTTTTCTTTAGTAATTAAGTACAACAAAAAATGTATAAAAAAAAAGCAGAATGAACTGCTCTCATTTTAAGTATATACATCAAATTTATTGCTAATTGGTTGCTCCTAAGCAGAGCCAATGTCCTCTTCAATTTGATATTGTAATTTAATTGATCTAAAATGAAAATCACCAACTATTTTTGACCACATTACCTAATAAATTACTGCTAATTAAAAAAAGGATAACTAAAAAACTATTCTTTTCATTGTCGCATAATCATCAAACTTATTAGTAGTTGGTTCCTAGCAAAGCCAACTTTCTCTTGAATTTGATGGATAATGCAAGAGACTAAAATGGAAATGTATAAACTATTTTTGACCACATTACATTTATTTTATTTCAACTTTTTCTTAACTTCCACTTCTTGGAAAGCTTAAATAATATCTAATTGTTCTATCTCATTATAATTTTTGATTTGTATACCGCAATCATATCCTTTAGAAACTTCTTTAACGTCGTCTTTGAAACGTTTTAAAGCCGTAAGCTCACCAGTAAATATAACAACACCCTCTCTAATAATTCGTATTTTAGAATTTCTAAAGATTTTACCATCAGTAACCATACATCCGGCAATTGTTCCAACCTTAGAGATTTTGAATGTTTCACGAATTTCTGCTGTTCCTGTGATTTCTTCTTTCATTTCTGGAGACAACATTCCTTCCATGGCGTCTTTCAAGTCATCAATTGCATCATAGATAATAGAATAGTTTCTTATATCGATTTCTTCTTTATCAGCAAGTTGACGAGCATTTCCAGCAGGACGTACATTAAATCCAATAATAATTGCATCAGACGCAGAAGCCAACATAACGTCAGTTTCAGTAATTGCTCCAACACCTTTATGAATAATATTAATTTGTATTTCTTCTGTAGATAATTTAGAGAATGAATTTGACAATGCTTCAACAGAACCATCAACGTCACCTTTAAGGATAATATTCAATTCTTTAAACTGTCCAAGCGCTATACGACGACCAATTTCTGCAAGTGTAATATGACGTTGCGTTCGAACCGATTGTTCACGCATTAATTGTGTTCGCTTAACTGCAATTTGTTTAGCCTCTCTTTCATCTTCAAAAACATTGAATTTATCTCCAGCAGTTGGCGCACCATCTAGTCCTAAAATAGACATTGGTGTTGACGGACCAGCTTCTTTTACGCTATTCCCTCTTTCATCATACATGGCCTTAACCTTACCATGATTTTTACCAGCCAATACATAATCTCCAACTCTTAAAGTACCCGATTGAACTAAAATAGTAGAAACATATCCTCTACCTTTGTCTAATTGTGCTTCAACAACAGTTCCAACAGCAGGCTTATTTGGATTTGCTTTTAAATCCAATAATTCGGCTTCTAACAATACTTTTTCTAATAATTCCTTCACTCCCATTCCCATTTTAGCAGAAATATCATGCGATTGGTATTTTCCACCCCAATCTTCTACCAGTAAGTTCATACCAGCTAATTTTTCTTTTATTTTTTCTGGATTAGCATGCGGTTTATCTACTTTATTGATTGCAAAAATCATCGGAACTCCAGCTGCTTGAGCGTGACTGATTGCCTCTTTAGTTTGTGGCATGATATCATCATCGGCAGCGATTACAATAATTGCGATATCGGTTACTTGAGCTCCACGAGCACGCATGGCCGTAAAGGCTTCGTGACCTGGAGTATCAAGGAATGTTATTTTTTGTCCGTTATCCAACTGCACTGCATAAGCTCCAATATGTTGCGTAATTCCTCCCGATTCTCCTGCGATTACATTTTCTTTACGGATATTATCCAATAAAGATGTTTTACCGTGGTCAACGTGACCCATCACCGTTACAATAGGCGCTCTTGTTACTAAATCTTCTTCTTTATCTTCTACGATTTCGATAGATTCTTCTAAATCCGTAGTAATGAATTCAACTTCATAACCAAATTCATCTGCAACAATAGTTAAGGTTTCAGCATCCAGACGCTGGTTCATAGTAACCATGATTCCCAACGACATACAAGTTCCAATCACTTTAGTAATTGGCACATCCATCATTGTTGCCACTTCACCTACGGTAACAAATTCAGTTACTTTAATTGTTTTACTACCTTCGTCTAACGCTCTTTGCTCGTCATCAGAGCGCTGACGGTGTGTATCTCTCTTATCTCGTCTGTATTTGGCAGCTTTAGATTTAGATCCTTTTCCTTGTAATCTTTCTAAAGTTTCTTTAATTTGATTTTTAACCTCTTCTTCGGTAGGTTCAACTTTTTGAACAATGGCTGGCCTATTTCCCTTTTGGAAACCACCACCACCTGGTTTATTAGCAGTAAATTTATTACCTCCAGCACCAGCAGGTCTATTTTGACCTCCTGCAGCGATTCCTCCCGGAGTTCCGGGACGAGCTTCCCCTGGTTTAGGCGGAATTCTTTTACGCTTGTTTTTATTAGCGTTAGGGTCTGTTTTACTTGCGCTATTTATTTTTGGATTTTCAACTTTCTTTTTAGGTTTGTTAAATTGAGATAAATCAATTTTTTGACCTGTTAATGTTGGTCCTGAAAGATTTTGATACTGTGTTGTATGTGTTTCGTCTACAGCTGGTGTTGCTTCTGCAATTGGCGTAGCAGACTTAACAGCTTCTATTTCAATTTTTTCTGGAGCAGCCGTTTTTTCTTTCGCAATCGTTTTTTCAACTGTTTTAATTTTTGAAACTTTTGTTTCTGAAGATTTTACTTCTGGAGAAGCAACTTCTACTTTTGGCGATTCTGTCTTACTTGTGGCATTGCTTTTTGGGTCTAATTCTATTTTTCCAACCTGCTTTGGACCAGTAACAACAGCTTTAGCTTTGATTACTTCAAGACGTTGACGCTCTTCCTCAAGCTTTTTCTTATCTTCCAGTTCTTTTTCTCTTTCAAGACGAAGCGCTTCTTTTTCTTTTTTTATTTCTTCACTAACTCCTTTGGAAGCTTCTTTATTGCCTTTATCACCGGCAAATTGGTTTTGTAGAATATCAAACTCATTATCGGATATCTTAGCATTAGGGTTTGCATCAATTACAATCCCTTTATCTTTAAGATAATCGACAGCTCTTTCTAATGAAATATTTAATTCCCTTAAAACTTTATTAATTCTAATATTTCCTTCAGACATAAAATTTTATTAATGTTATCTATTTTGCGTTAAAAGATTAGTCTTGAAACTCTTCTTTTAATATTCGTATTACTTCTAAAA
>CAISUR010000587.1 GCA_903888655.1 uncultured Bacteroidota bacterium
GAATGTGTTGGTGGCAATCCCTCGCCACGATCCTTCATTTCAGTTCTCACCAACATAAAATCATCTTCACTACCATATGGTGTTGTTTTAAATTTTAGCATAAAAGACATGGTTACCTATTTTGGTTATAACTCTGCCTTTCCAACCAGGATTCACATACACAGCATGATAGTATAATACGTTGTTATTTGCAATTATATCATGTAATACAGGTTGTGTCAAGGCCTTGCGGGCAACCATTTCTGATTCTTCCCATGCATATTTATTTTGAATTGCCAGATTTTTTAGGCAAGTCCAACTAAATTGGCAAGTGCCGAGTGTTCTTTGATATACCACGCCACAAATTGTGGATGGAAAATTTGGATCATTAGCACGATTCAAGGTAACTTGAGCTACTGCTAGTTTACCTTCATATGATTCCTGTGCTGCTTCATAATAAATGTTTTTGGTCAAGCAAGCCAACTCTTTATTGAAATTTTCACTTACTTGTTGTTCAACTACTAAATCTTTTATCTCCTGTGATACAGATGGAAAAGAATAAAATGCTACTGCGCAAATAATTCCACATAATATAGATTTTGATTTTGATACGAACATCATATCTCCTTTTGTTTACGGCCGATAAACTGGCCTTGGACCCAAGTACTTTTGACTTTGTGATAGGGTTTGTGAAGCAATTGTTTCTGTTGCTAAGTACAATTGCTGAAAAACTCCGCTTACCTTAATTAGGCAGCAAGTGCATACTTTTCATCGTTTGCGTTTAATTTAAATGCTTCTTCGACCGAGTGTCCTCAATCCTAACGTCTTTAGCTTTGACGAGTAGCGGTTATATCTTACTTGTTCACTTGTCGAATCCTTGCACCCCCATCAGAAGCATACTGTTTTCACCCTCTGAACTTCACGCTGGGTAACGCATCACAATATACTTATGGTGGAGGTGTCGGCATACGATAGCCGAGTCCAAACAAACTTTCTTCTATAACATTAAACTACCATACTTGCAATTTGAAAAAACTCTCTTAAATGATTGTCATCCAAATTACTCTTTAACCAATTTACTGATACACTAGTAAATCGGACATTTCCTTTTATATAACCTCTACTACTATCAATTCTATCAATTGAAGCTTGATAGTTTTTGTTACTACTATTCTTTAATTTTAAATCAACTCCAGTTAAAGCACATTTACCTTTTTGTTTTTCCCATAAATCTTTTAAATATGGCAAATCCAAATTAAAGTCTTTGTTTTTTCTATTTTTACAAGACTTCATCAAAGTCCTAAACGGACTAAATTCATCAAATCTGTTTCGGCTTATAGACCTCATGTGCTCTTTATTTAATTCACTAGAGTTCCATTTTTTTAAATTTTCTTTACCTTTTTCAAGGTTTTTTATACCAGAACAAGTCCTGGAACAATATTGCTTCCTGTTTTTCTTTATTGCTGAGTTAATGTAACGATTTTCTTTTTCAAAATTTTTACCACAATGGTCACATTTTATTACAGTAAATTTTCCCATATTCCACCTCCATCCCCATATTTATAAAAATGTGGATATGAGTGGTTTCAAATAATTTCAACGAATTCTTTCCCGACCCACCACCTATTTTAATCGAAATAGGAAATCATTATACAACATAACCGGTTAAAAGTCAACCATTTTACTAAACTATACCACTATTTACCTTTATAAAACTGTATGGCTTTTACCAAACCATCAATGTGGTCTTTGGTCTGTTGTTTAAACAATAATGGCTCGGAATCTTCTACTGCCATAATGATTACTAGGTTATTTATAGTAATCCCGATTAGTTCTTCATACATTAGAGCGTAAGCTGTTGTTTGCCAATAATAATCTTCGATATCTTCGCTGGTTTTAATGCGTTTAGAAGTCTTAAAATCAATTACTGATAACTCGCCATCAAATTCACCAATACAGTCTACACGACCTGCCATGCCTAATTGTTTTGACCACAATGCTGCTTCTTGGTAATGTATATTATTAATACGATTTAACAGCGGCTTTAATGACACAAACATTTCAAAGGCATCAGGCCTAATGCCTTCTTTTTGACTTAGGTTAGTTTCATTGTTGAGATAATATTCACAGAGAGTATGTACGCCGGTACCACGACTGGTTGCTTTCTTTGATACACGATTGGCTTCTTCTTCACCAACACGTTTACGCCATTTCATAATGGCTTCTTTCTTTTGGGCGCCAAGTACAGTAGTGACAGAAGGTAATCGTGTACCATCTTCTAATGTATAGTAACGTTTACCATCAGGAAAGGTTTCAGATTTTAAGTCAGCAAGGACTTTAGGTGGGCAATAATTAAACATTTTTGGTAATATACTTTTCTTTTACTTTTTCAATTTTCATAATATCTTCTTCTGTAAGTACTGCAGAATCAATATTTTCCCTATACTTCTCAGCATACTCTATCAACTCATTTATATTGCCTTCGTATTTAAAATTCTTAGTGAGTTTTTTAGTATCATAAGCGTCCATAATAATATGATATCGATCCTCATCAGAATCATTACGAATTTGGTGCCAAGTATTAACCCACACCATATAAACAGAACCGGCTTCCATATGTAAATCTATACCATCACAAATAAAAATACACTTCTCATTTGTAAACAAAGGAATATGAATACGAGCAATATATTCATTCATTGGTCCATCACTATGTACTAATGACTTACATCCAGCTTTTAAGCAAGTTACTCTTGCTCGTCTTGGATAAAAACCAGCTTCAGCAATTTGGTCAATAACATTTTTAATTTCACCAACATAAGCTTCAGTTGGGTTTTTATATTCCATTGAGTGTGCTACATTTAAATATTTTAAAACGGCATAATTATTTTGTCCTTTTGGGAAAAAATCATCTTCAAATTCTTTATTTTCGCCTGTCTGAAAAAATTCAAAACCATCTTGCCATTTACCTGTTCTGCTCAATAAACTCCAACCACCAAAACCATGATATTGTGGTGTTTCAAATTCTTCACCTTGTATCACTTGGTTGCCCAATGTGAATACATGATTCTCTACATCTTCTTTTAATTTTTTTAGGTCAAATTTGATGAAGTCTAGTTTTTCGTAAAACATCACAGATGTCCTTTATCTTTTAATAAATCGCATACTACATCATACTCTAATTCGGTCGATAAGGCAATAGCCAATCGCTCTTTAAAATTAAATTGTGGTATAACTGAATGTGGTTGGGTAACATTTAAAACCCATGCTTCCGTTGGGTTTGCCATAAAAGAAGCGACTCTTTGTAAATCTTTTTCATCAAATATAAAACCATTAGATTGATTTTCAACCTGTTTTGTTTTAGGTTTATCGGTTGTCAATTTATAAAATTGAGTTAAACAATTATCTGTTTTAATATAAAAATTAATAGAAGTTTTGATACCGCTATCAGTATGTGGTGGTATTTCTCTATTTATTTTCATAGCCGTCATAAAGAAATATTTTCTATATTCTTTCGGTATAACCTCGTCAAGTGGACTATTTTTAACATCAACATGAGTGTATTCTATACCAAAGAATTTTCCTTTGACCGTTTCACCAAACGATATTTGTCTTTCAAGTGTTTTATAATTATCGATAACATAATTATTATTTAATTTGGAAAATAAATTTACCATTCTCTTATCTTTATCATTTTAGTCGCCCAATTTTTTAACAAAATTGTATTAGGTCTATTTTTATCTAATACTTTTTTCAAATCACAAGTGAGCGAAACTCTTAAATCATTTGATTTATTTTCTTCAACTGTATGTAAAACATAAGAAGGAAAAAATACTAATCTACCTTCTACTGGTTTTAATCGTTTTGTTTTTAATATTGGATTATCGTTTAGTTTGCCTTGTTCCCAATCAATCGAATCTTTGGTATCAAATAATACGAGGTCCCCGCAGTTATCTTGAGCTTTGATATAGTATGTTACTGCAATAGCAGAATCGCTGTGTGCATGAACTTCTAATGCTTCACCTGGTTCTCTAATATTAGCCCAACACATAAATGATTCACAAGAAATATTTAAATCACGCACCTCTTGTATATCTTCTCTGACTTTTTTGGTAACAATATCAATAATAATTTTCTTAATTGTATTTAAACATGGCCGATTGTAGTCCCATAAACTATCGTGAGGAGAAGTATCAACACCAGTCTTAATATTTTTGCCTATTTGGTAAATCTCGTCAAGTAGAGATTCATTAAATTCTTTGGTTAACTCAGTTTGAACCTCCCAAACAGGCGTCTGCCACATTGGGTTAACAGATAGTTTATCCATTTTGTATTAACGAATCGTATAGTTTTTTGGTTACATTATCAGAATCAAATGTTCCCATGTTACTCGATAATGATACTCTAGTTTCACTAGATTTATTTGGTTCTATTGTATGTAACAGAAAACCAGGAAAAAATACAATCTTACCTTCAACAGGTTTAATTCTTTTGAATTTTGCACCGTTCACACCATCTATCTCATTGTCCCAATCGCAGCCATTTCTTGGATCGATTAGTAATAAATCTCCACAATTTTCTGATGTTTTGATATAATATGTTAATGCAATTTTAGGTCCGCCATGGCCATGAATAGGAATATATTCACCATTACTACAATAATTAATCCATCCATTAGTGTGCCAGAACTTAAAGTCACGGAAATTTTTAGAGATATACGGTGCAGCCAACTCTGTTACAATTTGGAGTGTATATTCTTTTAATTGGGTAATAGCAGGAGTATTATTATTCCATACATTTATATGGTCACTTGAATTTGCTTCTCTTAGTATTTCGTTATTAAACTGAGAATCAAAATCAGTTTGTATTTCCCATATTGGTGTTACCCACCAATCATTTCTCACAATATTCATAATTTAATTTTTTAATTATAGACCTTTAGATTTTTTCCATTCTTCGTAACCATCAATCATCCAATGAGCATAATCTTTAATTTCTAAATCATCAAATTTTGGATCGTTAATGATTTCTTCTGGCGGCCAAGGGTTTCCCAAAATATGTTCGACCAAAGGAATCTTTACATGAAACAACTTTTTAATTACATTTGCGTGGTTATGAAACATTTGATACATTGAATCAAGGTCCTCACCCGTAAGGGTTTTGGCTGTTTCATTTACTTGAACATCAAAATAATAATCCATGTGTTCAGTATAAAGATCCACATCTTCAATAATTCGTTCTTTGGGAGATTTAATATTAGTAATAATATCGGCCATTTTTAATCCTGAATAATTAATTTGTTTAATATTGAAGTCTTTATCGACTTAATTTTTTTATCGAGTTTTACATATGTGCTTGATGTGTAGTAACTAAAGAAAAATAATGCCCACATTGTCCATGTAGAAATTACATCAGGTACAATTCTTTTCTTTGGCATAAAATAAACAATTTTACAAATTGGCCTACCAATATTCATAATAATACGACCCATCACATTATCATTTTTGACTGCACCCATTAGATAAGCCATATGTTCTGACCATGGTGTTGCAATCTTAAATGCCCACTCTGTTGCTGCTTTTCTTTGTGCTTCGATTCGTTTTTCTTTATTACGGATCCAAACCATAAAGTCCGGACCACCACCATCAATCCATGACGTAACAATTCTTGCCCATTTAATGTAACCTCTGTAAACAACACGGTCATTCTTCTTTAACCATTCTCCGTATTGTTGGTCAGCAGCAAAGATATTATAAGGCATCATACCAATTTGAAATAACTTTGTACAAATGATTTTAGAACAGGCACAAGTACAGTTACAAGCGTGTGATGCAGAATTAGTGTAAGTACAATTGTATGTACAGGCGCAATTTGTACCTGTTTGTAACCAAGATTGAGCATCACAATTTGCACAGTTTACCGTGCCGTTAATATAACAATTATCACCGCCAATGTTTCCACAGTTGCAAGCATTTTGACAGTTTCCGTTATTACAAGCTCCGTATGTAGTTGCTTGATAGTAATTTAAACCATAAAAGTTTGATAGTTGTGCTGTACTAGGTCTTTGAGTTGGTGTAATTAGATTATTTAAAAATTGTAAATCGGATGAGTGTGATGATGTGCCATAAACCTCTTGGTTTACATCAGAAAACGCAATTTGTGGTCCAGTAGTAATAGTCATATTTTACTCGTTAATGAATTGTTTTACTATTTATATTAAGCTTAATTAAGTTCAATTTTTCAAATATTTTAATATATAGGTACCCTAAATCAAACTCAAACGGCCTGTGAGCAAAATTTGGATTATTGGGTTCCCGATGGTGGTTATTGTGTAATTCATCACCACATATCAAAATACCAATCGGAAACAAATTTCTACTATTATCTTTGGCGTCTGGATGTTTGTAACCAAACCAATGAGCAAATCCCGTAATTGAAGCAGTAGTCAAAAATGGTACAAAAAACAGATGAAATAACCATACTAAAATACCCGGTATCAAGCCCCATAATAATACATCAATCAAAAGAAATAATATTAAACCTAATCTAGGATATTTGGCGTATACATTTCTTTCAATCCAATCGTTCGGAACACCAGCACCGTAATGTTCTAATGCCCAATCAGTATCAAAATATTGATATATTCTAACAAAATTAGGTATAAAACAATGCAGTGTAACTCTCCAGTAGCCCATTATTTTAGGCGAATGTGGGTCACCTTGCACATCAGTATATCGGTGGTGTTTACGGTGTTGTGCTACCCAAGGCTTTGCAACAACACCATCAGTCAACCAAAGATAAAGTCGAATTACATAAGCAAACACAGGATTTAAAACAAAATGTCTATGCGTCAAGTACCTGTGTAAATATAACGAAACAAAAGTAATCGTTAAATGAGTGGTAAGAAAAGCATAAACATAAATGTTCATTCTACTGTTTCTACTTTTGCTTTTCCGTAAACTTCAACACCTTCAATTTCACCAACAACCTCACTTACAACTTTAATTGGAATAATTTTCTTTTTAACATCTTCTTTATGTTCAAAGATTGTACCAAAAATATCTTGACGATCCAATGGCAACTCATCATTTTTGATAAGAGTTGGAATATAACCTGTAATGGCGTGAATTGCTAATGCAAACAATGAAATGTTATCTGAATAGGCATTGGCACAAGAAATATCCCAAAACTTTTTATCTAAAAACATACAAGCACCTTTGCAA
>CAISUR010000588.1 GCA_903888655.1 uncultured Bacteroidota bacterium
AAGCCCAAAATGGTTGCTAAAAACCAATCAAATATTTTGTAAATTATTTTTTACCCTTTCTAATTCTTTGTTGAGTTTAATAATTGCTTGTTTGGCTCGTTCCTTTTGTTTTAAATCCTTACTATTTTTTAAAACATAATTTTGCCAATCGATAGATTTTTCAAGCGTTTGAATACTATTCATGGAAAACCTCTATCGGTGTGATCTCACAATCAAAGTCCATCATGTCCCGATCTAATTCAATTAAATGGCTCATAAATGCCTTAAAAGCCCGATTCCCGTTAATATCTTGGGTTACAAAAATACCGTTTAGACCGTCATAATTCTTATAATAAAAAGTGTAGTTTTCCATCATTCTTCCTCAATTTCAAAAAATACAATTCGTTTATACTCTAATCTTTCGGATGGTTCGGGTTTTTCAAAATCAAGAAATATCCCCATTAAATCCCCTTCGCTGTCATATGTTTTAACAATATAAGCAATTTTTCCTAGCATAATTAAAATCTCCCTGTTAAGTGCAAAATAGCATCCTATAACCCGCTAGTGCGGGCTATAAGTTGATATTTAAAACCACCGATATAAAAGTGTCCCGCTTGGAGTAGTCCCTACAAATGTGGCGTTTTCCTCTAAATACTCTCGGACTATATGCGATGGTTCGCCTTCGCCCGTTGATTGCTCGTATTCCTCTAGATAGTCCCATAAGACAATTAAGCCCTCATCTGTAAAATTGTTTGGTCTTATTGCTTTAAATTCCCGTTTAAAATCGTAAAAATTTACTGTTGTTTTCATGGTTTTAAGTCCTTTAATTGTTGTTTAAGTTTATTAATTTAGCATTGTGGTGGTCATAATTGAAATAGTCCCGCTTTCCTTGCTCGTATCCATCACGATATAAAGTCTGATGATGCTGAATGAATCTTCGCATATCGGGTAATTCGACATTATTTCCCTCCCTTCCGTCTCTATACCCTACTGCGTAAGCGTAGGCATCGCTGTAAAATTCTGTTGATCTATATTCCATAATTAAGTCCTTTCGTAATCATTTATTGAAATTAAAATATTTTTAATTTCTTTATATTGCGATTCTGTTATATTTATAAAATCGGTTTTTCCATGTTCGGAAAATAATTTAAGGCGGACAGGTTTTTGAAAATCACAACCAATAGGAAACGGATGGACTCTTTCAAGTTGCGAATATACATAATCTAATAACTTCATAATTAAACCCTTTCTAATAAATTAAGTTCAGGTAATTGGAATTTGTCTAATTTACTTAGTTTGTATTCATAATAAGCCCGTATAACGTGACCTAATTGAAAATCAAAGTCAAATTCAGGAATCTCTTTTAAAACATCAGTAAAATTGGATTCATACTTTAAACCTATGGCAAGTGCGAGACACTCAATTTCATCTTTTGATAACTGGTTAAATAGTGTTTTCATTTTTACTACTCCTTTGTTGTGTTGATGATTCTATTTTATAGACATACAACAAAAAAACTATAGGGACAAACCCTATGTTGTCAAAATACAACAGTGCTTTAAATGAGAATCGTTATCGTTTACAAGTGAGAATCATTCTCAATAACTA
>CAISUR010000589.1 GCA_903888655.1 uncultured Bacteroidota bacterium
AAAATAGCTTTCGTCAAAAACTATTCCAACTTTTTTAATAGAACTATCTGAATTTATTAACCTTACATTTAATAACTTTTTCTTAACTATCTTTTTTATCCAAAAATCCTTTATTTTATTTAAAAACATAGTACTTTTACTTGGTTACAAATTTAATTAAAATTAGTCGAATTACAGATGGTAAAACTAAAAAACTATAACGATCGAATGAAACTTTTTGTTTTATTATTAACATTTATAACATTAATTTCTTGTTCGAGTCATCATTATTATACTACGAAAATTGAAGGCAAGAAAATTTCAATCTCTGAAAATCAAAATGGAATTCCATCCATTGAAAATTATATAAAACCTTATAAAGAAACTATTGATAAAGATTTGAATGAAGTTCTTGCATATTGTCCTGAAAATATTGAAAAAACAGGAGTTTGGCAAACGAATATGGGCTGTTTTCTTGCTGATATAACCCTTGAAAAAAGCAACCCTATTTTTCAACAACGTGAACAAAAAAACATTGATGTTTGTTTGTTAAATCATGGAGGCATCCGAACTATAATCCCGAAAGGAAATGTAACTGCTAGAAATGCTTATGAGGTAATGCCTTTTGAAAATAGTGCTGTTGTCATTGGTTTTAAAGGAGCGCAATTGCTTGAAATTGCTAATTTTATAGTAACCGAAAAAAAGCCACATCCTTTGGCAGGAATGACATTTACTATTTCTAAAGATAATCAAGTTAAAAATATTTTAATTCAAGGAAAACCTTTAGAATTAGAAAAAGTATACCATGTAGTTACTTCCGATTATTTATCAAATGGAGGTGATAATATGATTTTTTTTAAAAAGGGAGTAAGTAGATGTGATACCAATTATAAACTTCGTAATATCATTATTGACTATTTCAAAGATGTTGATACCATTAGAATTAACAAAGATGTTAGAATAATACAAGAATAAAACGGTTATGAAAAGAAGAGAATTTATAAAAAACACAGCAGCAAGTTCAGCATTTTTAACATTTACTGGATTATCTTTAAGCAGCTTTAATAGTGAATCAGTAAAACACATTACGATTCTCCATACTAATGATGTACATAGTTATATTGACCCTTTTCCTCCTAATCATCCAAAGAATCCTAATAAAGGAGGTGTTGCTAGACGTGCAGCGATTATTGAATCTATTCGAAAGGAAAATCCAAATGTATTGTTGCTTGATGCAGGAGATATTTTTCAAGGTACGCCTTATTTTAATTATTACGGGGGAGAATTAGAATTCAAATTGATGAACATGATGGGCTATCAAATAGCAACAATTGGTAATCATGATTTTGATAATGGAATTGATGGTTTACTGGCTCAAATGCCCAATGCCAATTTTGATTTTGTCTCGAATTACGGTTTCAAAAACACGGTTTTAGATGGACATGTAAAACCATATAAAATTGTCTATGTTGATGGTGTGAAAATTGGTGTTTTTGGACTAGGAGTTCAATTGGATGGTTTAGTTGATAAGAAAAACACAAAAGAAACAGTTTATAATGATCCTATTGAATCTGCCACCGATATGGCTCGTATTTTAAAAAAAGAACAAAAATGTGACCTTGTAATTTGCTTGTCGCACATTGGATATGAATATAAAGAAGATCCAAAAAAAGTATGTGATTTAGTTCTTGCTAAAAAAACGAAAGATATTGATTTAATAATTGGAGGTC
>CAISUR010000590.1 GCA_903888655.1 uncultured Bacteroidota bacterium
TAAATTTTCTCTTCGAATTCCATTTAATTTATTTACAAATTCCGTGCCAAACTTAAAAATTTGTTAAATTTATTTTTTAGTAATTGGTTGTATGATTTTCAATTCATTAATGATATTTTTAGCTCCAGCAAACTTATCAATGATGAATAAAACATAACGAGCATCGACCATAATGTTTCTACAAATGTCCGGAGAATAATAAATATCGCTCATCGTTCCTTCCCAAACTCTATCAAAATTCAAACCAATTAAATTCCCATTTGCATCCAAAGCTGGACTTCCAGAATTCCCTCCAGTAGTGTGATTAGTTGCTATAAAACATACCGGCATTTTACCTTTAACTCCATAATTTCCATAATCTTTGGCGTTGTATAAATCAATTAGTTTTTGAGGAACATCAAATTCGTAATCTCCAGGAACATATTTTTCCATAACACCGTCTAAAGTTGTAAACGGTTCGTAATAAATGGCATCATTGGGTTTATATCCTTTTACTTTTCCGTACGTTACGCGCAAAGTGCTATTAGCATCAGGAAAAATTCGTGCAGATTTTGGACTTAATTCCAAAATTGCTTTCATGTAGGTTCTTTGTAAGGCGATGTTTTTCAAATTTAACTCGTCGTATTTTGGAGTTACATTTTTTACATAAGCATCCGCCATCGATTTGATTAATTGATACCCTTTATCGCTATTTAATTTTTCAATTACGGTTTTTGAATCGCCCTCTAATAATTCTCTAAATGTGGCTAACGAAGTCAATTTTGAATTGGCAAAAACATCGGTAGTCAATTTCGGAACATCAACATTGATTAAGGTTTCGGGTAAAAATTGTTTAGGTGATTTGGTTGCATACAAATTCACTAGTTGCCCAAACACATTTTTATCAACTTCTACATTATAATCTTTATAAAAATCGTCAATTCCTTTAGAAAGTGTATTTTTTCTATCGTTGAATGATTGTTCGCCTTTGGTATTTAAAAGTTGCTCCAATTGGTATAGTTTGTAACCTACCGATAAAATTTCGGTATTTCTCAAAGCCACTTCGGTAAAATAATCACGCGCTAAGGCATACTCTTTTATTTCGTTATAATTTTTTTGAAAATCGGTTAAAAGATTGCCATATTCTGCTTGTTTTCCAGCTTTGATGACTTTTTGTTGAAAATCAGTTTCAAATTTTTGTTTCGAGGCAACCGCATTCGCTTTTTTCAAACCTTTGGTTTCACCCATCCATTTTTTCCAATAATTAGCTACACTAGCGTATTTCGAAGCGTACTGAATTTTAATCGCCTGATCTTTTCTCATAAAGCGGTCTTGCACTTTTAAAGCGGCATCGCGAACTTCAATTTTCGCAGGATTTAATGTCGTTACAATTTGATCCACGGCAACAAATGGCAAATATTCCGTAGTTCTGCCAGGATATCCCATCACCATAGTGAAATCATTTTCTTTTACTCCAGCAATCGAAATTGGGAAGAAATGTTTTGGTTTATATGGTACATTATCGGCAGCGTATGCCGCTGGATGGTTGTTTTTATCGGCATAAATTCTAAACAAAGAAAAATCACCGGTATGACGTGGCCAAACCCAATTGTCGGTATCCGAACCAAATTTTCCAATAGAACTCGGTGGTGCGCCAACAAAACGAATGTCTTTAAACGTTTCGGTTACAAATAACAGGTATTGATTTCCGTCATAAAACGTTTTAATTTTATTTTCTTGCCAAGCTTCTTTTGGTAATGAATTACTTAAAGAAGTGATGTTTTCTTGAATTTTCTTTTGTTTTTCTGCTTCCATTGGAAGTGCTGCAACACCTTCTAAAACTTTGGTGGTGACATCTTCAATGCGAACGACAAACATGACCACCATATTGGGATTGGTCAATTCGTCTTGCATTTTGTAGGCCCAAAAACCATCGCGAAGGTAATCGTGTTCTACAGTAGAGTGGTTTTGAATCGCATCAAATCCGCAGTGGTGGTTGGTTAAAATCAAGCCTTTATCCGATATTACTTCGGCTGTACAACCGCCATCAAATTGTGGAACGGCATCTTTCAAGCTTGAATGGTTTACCGAATAAATATCTTCGGCAGAAATTTTCATGCCTAAGTTTTTCATTTCCGTTTCGTTCATGCCTTTTAAGAGCGACGGAATCCACATACCGCCTTGTTGGGCGTGGGTTTGAATGACGAATAATAGTAGTAATAATTTTAAAAATCTCATGGTTTTAGTTTAGTATTATGGGTTTCTTTTTTTTAGGAATTGTTACAGATATGGTTCAAAATAATAGCTGTCGCTCCTTTATTCATTTGCACGAAAGTGGAACAAATATGTCCTTTTTCATGGCGTTCGTCTTCGTTGTGGAGTAATAGATTGAACGCATCATTCAACTCATTTTGGTTGGAAATTGAAATACAACCTTGTTGATTTACTAGAGCTGATGCTTCAGCAAAATGCGAATAATTGGGTCCGATGACAATAGGTACGCCAAAAGTGGCTGGTTCTAAAATGTTATGAACACCCGGATTTCCGAATCCGCCACCCACATAAGCGATGTCGGCATAGGAATAAATTTTGGTTAAAATTCCAATAGTGTCGATGATGAAAATATCATAATCGTGTAGGGACAGGTCTCGACCTGTCTGTACATCAGAGAATAAAATTGTTTTTTTTGAAATGGAATTTTTTAATTCCTGAATTTGTTCCGATTTTATGTTATGTGGTGCAATGATGAATTTTACATTTTCAGACGCATTGTTGATGTATTGTACCAACAAATTTTCATCTTTGGGCCACGAACTTCCAATGACGATTGTGGTTTGGTTGTTTTTGAATTGTTCTATAAAATCCAACGAATTGTCGCGTTCTAAAATGGAAACCACACGATCAAAACGCGTATCGCCTGAAACTTTTACATTATTGAAACCTACACTTTGAAGTAATTTTTTAGAACTATCATTTTGTACAAAAAAGTAGTCAAATGTTTTTAAAGCGTTTCTGTAAAAACCACCGTACCATTTGAAAAAGGCTTGTTTTTCTCTAAAAATTCCTGAAATTAGATAAGTTTTTATTTGAAGTTTTTTTAATTCATTCAAATAATTGGGCCAATATTCATATTTGATGAAGAAAACGAGTTCAGGATTAACGGCTTTGATGAATTTTTTAGCATTCGATTTAGTGTCTAATGGCAAATAAACTGTGGCATCAGCAACAGTATTGTTTTTTCGAACTTCATAACCCGAAGGTGAAAAGAACGTCACCACAATTTTGTGATTGGGATATTCAATTTTGATTTTTTCAATAACGGGTAAACCTTGTTCGTATTCGCCTAACGATGCGGCATGAAACCAAATGGTTTTATCAGAAAAAGCTATTTTTTCTCTAATTTTTGAAAAAACTTCCTTTCTTCCGTCGACAAATAGTTTCATTTTCGGGCTGAAAATAGCCAGAATTTTTATGACTTGTGAAGCAAAAAGAACAATTAAATTGTATAGAAAAAGCATGTTGTTTATTTGTGTGGCTAAATTAAGCAATTTATTTTACAAAAGACGATGGCATTCTAGCCCCGATTGACGGAAACGCCGCGCGTGACAAAAGCGGGAAAATAGACTACAAAAAAGCCAGAACCATTCGCTTCAAATAATAAGAAATGTTATACTTTTGTAACTCCAATTTTTGAAACCATGAAAAAACTGCAAATGGTTGACTTGAAAAGTCAATACGAAAAAATTAAAGACGAGGTTAATGCGTCAATCCAGGAAGTTTTAGATACCAATACTTATATAAACGGACCTTTGGTTCATCAATTTCAAGCCGATTTAGAAAACTATTTGGGTGTGAAACACGTGATTCCGTGTGCGAACGGAACCGATGCGTTGCAAATTGCGATGATGGGATTAGATTTAAAACCAGGCGATGAAGTGATTACTGCCGATTTTACCTTTGCGGCTACTGTAGAAGTGATTGCATTATTGCAATTGACTCCGGTTTTGGTCGATGTGGATATCAATAATATGAACATTTCGTTAGACGGAATTCGCAAAGCGATTACGCCCAAAACCAAAGCGATTGTTCCGGTACATTTGTTTGGAAGAGCAGCCAATATGGATGCCATTATGGAACTAGCTGCCGAACACAATTTGTATGTAATTGAAGATAATGCCCAAGCGATTGGAGCCGATTATACATCGAAAGACGGTTCCAAAAAGAAAGTCGGAACAATTGGTCATGTAGGTGCAACCTCATTTTTTCCTTCTAAAAATTTAGGATGTTATGGCGATGGTGGAGCCATTTTTACCAACGATGATGCCTTGGCTCACAAATTACGAGGTATTGTAAACCACGGAATGTACGAGCGTTATCATCATGATGTAGTGGGAGTGAATTCGCGTTTGGACAGTATTCAAGCAGGCGTTTTGAAAGCGAAATTACCGCATTTGGACGCGTACAACAAAGCTCGTCAAGACGCGGCTAGAAAATATTCTGTGGCATTGAGTGTGAATCCGAATATATGGGCACCATTTATTTGTGATACTTGTGATTGTCATGTGTTTCATCAATACGTCATCCGAATTATGAACGGCAAACGCGATGGATTATTAGAACATTTGCAAGAAAAAGGAATTCCTTGTGCGATTTATTACCCAATTCCTTTACACAGTCAGAAAGCCTATGCGGATTCTCGTTACAAAGAAGAAGATTTTCCAATCACCAACCAATTGTGTAAAGAAGTGATTGCTTTGCCAATGCACACCGAGTTGGATGAGGAACAAATTAAATTTATAACAGATAGCGTTTTAGAGTTTTTAGAAGATAATAGATAAGAGACCAAGAGATGAAAGACAATAATTCGAGATGTAATATCTATTATCGATCTGTCTTTCATAAGTAATCTAAGAAAAATATGAAAATAGTAGTAACAGGAGGATTAGGATTTATTGGTTCACACACCGTTGTCGAATTGCAGAATGAGGGATTTGAAGTAGTTGCTATCGACAATCTTTCCAATTCATCGGAAAGTGTGTTGGATGGAATTTTTAATATCACAGGAAAGAAACCCATTTTTGAAAAGATGGATTTGCGAGACAAAGCATCGGTTCAGAATTTCTTTAAGAAACATAGCGATGTTGGGGGAGTCATTCACTTTGCTGCTTCAAAAGCGGTAGGGGAAAGCGTTGAAAATCCATTATTGTATTACGAAAACAACATTAGTGCTTTAGTATATATTTTACAAGAGCTTAAAGAATTGCCAAATGCCAATTTCATTTTCAGTTCTTCTTGTACAGTTTACGGTCAAGCCGAACATATGCCTATTACCGAAGATGCAGCCATACAACAAGCCATGTCGCCTTATGGAAATACCAAGCAAATTGGCGAGGAAATCATAAAAGATGTTGCTAAAGTAACTCATTTAAAATCGATTTTGTTGCGCTATTTTAATCCGATTGGAGCACATCCGAGTGCTGAAATTGGCGAATTGCCTTTAGGTGTTCCACAGAATTTAGTGCCATTTATTACCCAGACCGCTATAGGTTTGCGTGAAAAACTCTCGGTTTTTGGTAGTGATTATCCAACCGTTGATGGAACGGCTGTTCGTGATTACATTCACGTAGTAGATTTAGCGAAAGCACATGTAGTTGCTATGAAACGTTTGTTGAATCATCAAAATTTGGATAAAGTAGAAACTTTCAATCTGGGTACTGGAACAGGAAGTTCGGTATTAGAAGTGATTACTGCTTTTGAAAAAGTTTCAGGACAAAAATTAAATTATCAAATTGTTGGTAGAAGAGAAGGTGATATTACCGAAGCCTATGCCAATACAGACAAAGCAAATGATATTTTAGGATGGAAGGCAGCATCAAGTCTTGAAGATTGTTTGGCTAGTGCTTGGAGATGGGAACAGAAAATAAGAAGTTAATTTTGTTTATTAGAAAAAAAAATAACTTTTTTTAACTATCGAAATTTGACGAAATGTTTAATTAAAAGTTCATAGAAAAGTCTCAATTCGTTGGGACTTTTATTTTATAGAAAGA
>CAISUR010000591.1 GCA_903888655.1 uncultured Bacteroidota bacterium
AAAATAAAATTTGGAGTGGTTGTGTTTATCGCTGTATTGCTGTTTGTAAGTTGCAAACAACAACAAGCACGTATGCCCATTTCACATTCTTCAGGAACTTTTATGAAAGAATCAGCGGAGCGAAATAAAAAATTAGTAAGAGGCGAAGAAGGAAAGATTGATTCCATCATAAAAAGTAATCCCAATATTAAGTACATTGCCTCCCAAAAAGGATATTGGTATTATTATGAAAATAAAAATGACAAAGACACCCTTCGCCCAAAAAAAGGAGATGTAGCTAACTTTGATTACGAGGTTAAAGATATTCAAGGAAAAATAATTTACTCCCAATTAGAGTTGCAACCACAATCCTACATTGTTGATAAACAAAATATCATGATGGGACTGCGACACGGAATTAAATTGATGCACAAAAACGAAAAAGTAACCTTCTTGTTTCCTTCGCACATGGCATATGGCTATCACGGAGATAATCGACGAATTGGTACTAACGAGCCATTAATCTGTACCGTTACCTTAACTGATTTCAAACCTGTAAATAAAACAACTCAAGAATAATTTTAAAATGAAAAGATTAATTAGTTTAGTATTCGTATTCATTACTGTAGCTTTTATAGGCTGCAATGGAAAAAATCACAATAACTTATCCGATGGTCTATATGCTGAAATTGAAACAGCAAAAGGAACAATTCTAGTGCAACTTGAGTACACCAAAGCGCCAATTACTGTGGCTAATTTTATATCTCTTGCCGAAGGTACTAATTCATTTGTAACTGAATCTTATAAAGGAAGACCACTATACGACGGATTGCGATTTCACAGAGTAATTTCAAAAGCTAATGGTGACGCTGAAGATTTTATGATTCAAGGAGGCGACCCGCTAGGAAACGGATCTGGTGATGCAGGCTATAAATTTAAAGATGAAATTTCTGATTTAAAATTTGATAACGGGGGCTATTTGGCGATGGCTAATTCTGGGCCTGGAACCAATAGTTGTCAGTTTTTTATCACGATAAAAGAAACGCCTTGGTTGGATGGAAAACACACCATCTTTGGTCATGTTATCGAAAAAGGAATGGATGTCGTGAATAAAATCAAAGTAGACGATGCTATTAAATCAATCAAAATAATTAGAAAAGGAGAAGCGGCTAAGAAGTTTGATGCGGCAAAAACTTTCAATGATTATTTTAAGACAGAAGTAGAGAATCAAAAGAAACAAGCTGCAATTACTGCCGAATTATCTAAAAAAGCAGCAGCAACTAAATTAGCTTTTTTTGCTCAAATGAAAGCAGGAGCTACCAAATCATCTACTGGCTTAATATATAACATTTATTCTAGAGGAAGTGGCAAAAAACCGGCTAATGGAACTCGAGTAGCCGTAATCTATTCTGGTTTTTTAGAAAATGGAACTCTATTTGACAGTAATTCCGAAGAAGTTGCTAAAGCTTATGGCAAATATGACCAACAAAGAGCAACGCAAGGAGGTTATAATCCAATACCTTATGAATTTGGTTCCAAAGGAAGAATGATTCCAGGATTTGAAGAAGGACTTGCTAAAATGAATAGTGGCGATAAAGCGGTATTGTTTATTCCCTCTAATTTAGCCTATGGCGAAAATGGTGCTGGAAATGTGATTCCTCCAAATGCTAACATTATCTTTGAAGTTCAAATACTTGATAAACAATAAATAACCATAAAATTAAACTGATTAAAAACAAAAACAAATGAAAATGAAATTTAAAATCGTATTGTTATTTTTTCTAGGAATAACAATAGCTAACGCGCAGTCAAAAAAACCAGTAACCAAAAAACCAACGACTACAGCTGTGGCGGTAAAACCTCAATTTACAGTATCCAAGCCAGCACCACCAGCTATTGATACTAAAGAAGGAATTTTCGCAGAAATTGAAACCGCTAAAGGTAAAATCGTTATCAAATTAGAATACCAAAAAACACCTGTTACCGTAGCCAACTTTATCTCGTTGGCAGAAGGAAACAATCCACAAGTTGGGGAAAAATTTAAAGGAAAACATTTCTATGATGGATTAAAATTTCACAGAGTCATTTCTAAATTAAATGGAGATCAACAAGACTTTATGATTCAAGGTGGAGATCCTGATGGAACGGGACAAGGAGGTCCAGGATATGCTTTTAAAGATGAAATAACCGATGCAAAATTTGATCGTGCTGGAATATTAGCTATGGCAAATGCGGGTCCTAAAACTAATGGTTCTCAATTTTTTATAACCATAGTTCCAACTGACTGGCTAACAGGTAAACATACTATTTTTGGATATGTAGTTTCAGGAATGGATGTAGTAAATAAAATACTGAAAGACGATGTTATGACAAAAGTAACTATTACTAGAAAAGGAGATCAAGCAAAGAAATTTGATGCTGCTAAAACATTTAAAGATTATTTTGCAGGTAAAGCAGATGATGATAAAAAACAAGCGGCTATTGATGCAGAAAACAAGAAAAAACAAGCCGAAATTGAAGCACAAAAGAAAGCTGAATATACTGCAAAATTCGGAACTGTAATGGCTGCTAAGGTAACAGAACTAAACACAGTAAAACAAACGGCTACAAGAACTGCTTCAGGTTTACAATATGCAATTACTAAAAAAGGTACCGGTGTAAAACCCGCTGATGGGGCTACTGTATTAATCAATTATGCAGGATATTTAGAAGATGGAACATTATTTGATAGCTGTATTGAAAATGTGGTAAAACAATATGGTAAATTTGATGAAAACAGAGCGAAAGCCAACGGATACCAACCAATGCAAGCACAAGCTGGAAAATACCAATTCATTCCAGGATTTGTTGAAGGATTAAATGCTATGTCATTTGGAGATAAAGCTACTATATTCATTCCTTCTAATTTGGGCTATGGAGAAAGAGGTGCTGGTGGTGTTATTCCGCCAAATGCTAATATTATTTTTGAAGTAGAATTATTAGAAGGTCCTGTGAAACCTGCTACTCCTGCAACTTCAGAAAAATAATACGATTGATTAACTTATAAAAAAAAGGCACAAAAGAAAATTATCTTTTGTGCCTTTTTAATATGTGTAATCAATTAATTTAAAAACTTCCAATCAAATTCATCATTCTCATTGATAATAGCTCCAATTTCCACACGAATTACAGCATCAAATTCTGACTGTAAAATCAACCAATTACTTTCATTAAAATGATTTTCGGTAGAATCAAAGTCCTCTTGCTCCCATGTTGTAAAAGGAAGTTCTTGTTTAAGTTCTGTTATGTTTCTCCCTAGGACTTTTTTATCTAATAAAGTTACCTCTTCATTTGATGTAATGATATAACCTAATCTAAAATCTTCATCTTCATAGAATGTTAATCGTAATTTAGATTCATTGTATAAAAAAATGATATTGCTATCATCGTCTTCAAATTGTTTATCGGGTGTACCATAAATTGCGATTACATCTTTTTGTTTCATTCCAAAAAGCAATTGATCGATACCGTTTTTAGGATTTAATTTCATAAGATTTATTTGATTACAAAGTTCGCAAAGTTTTTATAAAAAGTTACCGTAGATCATATAATTTTAGTATTACAAGAAATTTAATTAAAAAAATAGATCATACTACCAGATTAAAACTTAATTGTCGTCTAATAAAAAGAATCAAGAAAAATTGATAGAGAAACTAAAAGCGAACGATAGAGCAGCATTTAATGAGTTGATAACGTTGTATAAAAACAATGTTATCAATACATGTCATCGGTTTTTGTTAAATGAACAAGATGCAGAAGATATTTCGCAAGAAGTTTTTATAGAAATCTATCAATCCATTGCCACTTTTCGCGGTGATGCTAAACTATCGACTTGGATTTACCGAATTACTATTACCAAATGCTTGGATGAAATAAAAAAGCGCAATAGAAAAAAAAGGATTTCTTCCATTGGAAAACTATTACATCTAGATACTATTTCTAATTGGATTGCTGGTGGCACTATGCCCGATAAAATACTGCATGAAGATGAACGATTAAAAGAAGTAGGTATTGTTTTAAATTCTTTACCTGAAAACCAAAGAATAGCATTTACATTGAGTAAGATAGATGGATTTAGCAATACTGAAATAGCCGAAATAATGAATACCACAACAATAGCTGTAGAGAGTTTAATCTATCGTGCCAAAAAGAAAACAACGCAAAAATTACTAACTATTTTAAAAAATGATGAATGATAATACCAGGAAGTATTATTGTTATCGTCTAATAAATAAATTACGTTTATGAAACCAAATGCACTAAACGAAAAAGTTATAGAAAAGCTTCAAGAATTTGAAACTTTAGAAAACATTCATCCCTCTTCAGATTGGGATGCTGAATTGCAAATGAAATTACAATTGAATACAACTATAAAGACTAATTTTATAAGTAAATACAATTTAATTTTAGTTTGTATTATATTACTAAACTGCGGTTTAATCGTATTTTCATTATTAAACGAACCAAAACAAACCACCACTCGAACAACGAATTTAGAATTGATTTCTAACGAATTATTAATTACCTCAAACTAATTGCAAATGGATATTTTTAGACAGCAAAAATATTTAACAAGAGCCTTTATTGTTTTGGTTCTTTTAAATATAGGATTAATTAGCTTTTTTGTATGGAGAGAATTAAAACCTCATCATCAACCATTTTTATTTCCAAAAAATGAAGCTTATAAAGACGTGTCTGGAATTTTAAAGAAAGAACTACAATTAAATGAAAAACAGGCGCAACAATTCAATACCATCAGAGAAGATTATTACATTAAAGAAATTACATTGAAGCAAAAGATTAAGGATAATAAAGATGAAATGAATGTGGAAATGTACAACAAACATTCTGATGAAAATAAAATCATGAGTCTTGCGAGACAAACCTCCAATTTTGAATATGAAATGGAACTGCTTCGTTATCGTCAAGCCAAAGAATTGAAATTGGTTTGTACACCAGAACAGCAAGAGAAATTTGAAGTTTTGGTCAAAGAGATTCGGGATTATTTTAGACCCGATAATCAGCCAATGAAAAGATAACCAACTCTAAATAACTATGAAAAAGAAAAATTTAATTGTACCTATAAAAAACAACCTGCTTTTTTTGCTGTTTCTATGTTCAGTAATAAAGGGTGTTGCGCAACAACAATCAATCGTTTTGGGTAGACCCACAGATACTTCAATAACTGCTAGTATCTTGTTCGACCAAAATATGCAATATTACCTTGAATATGGCACTCAAAGTGGTGCATATACTAATACATCCATTGTTTATACGAATGTTTTAAATGTTCCTGATGAAATTGATTTGACTGGTTTAACACCAAACACACAATACTATTACAGAATGCAATATAAGTTAGTTGGAGCAGCAAGCTATACTCCAACAACTGAATATAAATTCCACACTCAAAGACCAGCAGGAAGTCCGTTTACTTTTACAGTAGAGTCTGACGAACATTTGTATGACTATGGTAATCCTGGAATGTACCAAGTAACTTTAGCTAATGAAGCCTCTGAAAATCCTGATTTTATGATGTCTCTTGGAGATATTTTTGGTGACGACCATACTCCAACCACTACGACTAGTGCAGATATGGATGCAAAGCATAAATATTATCGACAGTATTTGGGAGCTGTAACCCATTCTATTCCTTTTTACATCTGTTTAGGTAATCATGAAGGTGAAAATGATTATTATCTGAATGCAAACGGTATGTATACCACAACAACCAACAATTTACCAGCAGCACCAAATGGAATAGGAGTTTGGGGCACGCAATGGCGAAAATATTACTATCCCAATCCTTTTCCAAATAGTTTTTATAGTGGAAATACCACTGTTGAAAATTATGGAATTGATACTCCAGAAAATTATTATGCTTGGACATGGGGGGACGCCTTATTTGTTGTATTAGATGTCTATAGAACTGAAATATTTCCAGGCACAACTCCAGCCGATGGCTCTAAACCTACTAACTGGGATTGGACTTTGGGTCAATCTCAATATTTATGGATGCGAAGTGTATTAGAGAATAGTACAGCCACTCATAAGTTTGTTTTTGCTCATCACAATCGAGGTCAAGGCAGAGGGGGTTCAGCAGTTGCAACAGGTTTTGAATGGGGAGGAAAAGATAATAACCAGTATAAATTTGATCAATACCGACCGGGATGGGGAAAACCAATACATCAAGTATTTATGGATACAGGTGTGGATATTTTCTTTCAAGGACATGACCATTTATTTGCAAAAGAAGTATTGAATAATATTGTGTATCAAGAAGTACCAATGGCTGCCGACCTTACCTATGTTAAAGGCTATACTGCCAACGCAAGTGCCTATACCGATGTTATATTGGATGGTACAGGTCATATTAAAGTAGATGTAGCTAATAATTGTGTAACGGTTAGTTATGTAAAGTCTTACATCCCCGGAACAACTGGTTCTGCTGGTCATACCAATGGTGAAATTGGATATACTTATTCTGTTGGACCTTGTGCTTTAAATACTAATGAAGCAGTAAGTCCTAATTCTAAAGTAATAGTTTATCCTAATCCATCAAACGATAAACTCTATATTTCATTTGATGATAATTCTTCAAGTCATCAGTATCAATTGACCAATGTTCTCGGACAAACTATTACTACATTTGAAACAAACGAATTAAATACCAATGTAATTCCTGATGGAATTTACTTTTTACAAATTGATGGGATTAAGGATTTAACTAAAAAAATTATAATAAAGCATTAAAAGAAAATGAGAAATTATTTATATACAATAGCATTTCTATTATTAGTGAATTGTACTGTACATTCACAAACCATAAGTCGTCAAGAAATTTTAGGAAAACCAACAAATACTAGTATATCTCTTAAAATGTTTTTTTCTACTCCTGCCGAGGTTGCTGTACAATTTGGCACTTCAACTGGCAATTATACAGGACAGACTAGTTGGCAAACCTTTGCAGCAAATGATCCAACTGAAATTTTAATAAGTGGTTTGCAACCGGATACCAAATATTATTATGTTGTAATCTATAGAAATCCTGGAGACACCAATTTTACAACCCGAACAGAACATACTTTTCATACGCAAAGACAAATAGGAAGTGGATATACTTTTGTTGTCCAAGCAGATCCCCATTTAGATGCTTCTTCGGATACTGCTTTGTACCAACGTTGTTTACAAAATCAATTGGAAGACAATCCTGATTTTATGATTGATTTAGGCGATTTCTTAATGACTGATAAATTAAAAAATCTAACAACCAATGCTGTTCCACATGATACGATTCCTTATCGATGTAATTTATTGCGTTCTTATTATGAAACCGTTTGTCACTCTTTACCTTTATACAATGTATTAGGCAATCATGAGGGCGAAGCAGGCTGGTATTTAGATGGCACTGCTAATAATGTTGCCATTTGGGATACACAAGAACGACAAAAATACTTTTTAAATCCAGGTCCTGATAGCTTTTACTCGGGTGATGCTACGATTCAAAACTTTGTGGGACCGAATAACACTTCTGGAATCAGAAAAGCCTATTATTCATGGACTTGGGGCGATGCTTTATTTATTGTTATTGATCCTTATTGGAGTTCTAATCCTAAGCCCGATGCTACACATGGTTGGTATTGGTCATTGGGCTTGACCCAATACAATTGGCTTAAAACCACTTTAGAAAATAGTACTGCTCAATTCAAGTTTATTTTTTCCCATCAAATTGTAGGAGGCGATGCCGAAGGTAGAGGCGGAATTGAATATGCCGATAAATACGAATGGGGTGGCATGAATTCTGATGGAGTTACTCCGGGTTTTGCAACCAATAGACCCGGATGGTATAAGCCAATTAAAGACCTATTGACTGAAAACCATGTTACTATTTTCTTTCATGGGCATGATCACTTTTTTGATAAACAAGACAAAGATTGTTTAGTATATCAAGAAACACCTCAACCGAGTTTGCCTAATTTTAATTATCCGTCACAAGCGGCCACTTATGGTTATCTTGCTGGTCAAATTTTAGCCAATTCAGGACATTTAAGAGTGACCGTCAATCCAACTCAAATTCAAGTTGATTATGTTAGAGCCTATCTTCCTGCTAGTGAAAATGGAACTCGCCATAACAAAGATATATCAGCAACCTATACCATAGGTTTATCTAATTGTTATACTTTAAGTGCAAATTCACCTGTAATTTGGAATGCCAATTATGCAGATGAAATAGTATATCCAAATCCTCTCACTACAGCCTCTAAAATTGAATTTACTTTACCTACTGCAGCCCATATATCTATAGTTATATATAATGAACTAGGACAATTGGTGAATAATTTAGTTTCTGATACTTATGTTACTGAAGGAAAATTTCAAGTAATATGGGGTGGAAAAGATAATTCGGGTGCAGATGTTTCTAATGGAATTTATATTTACAAAATAATCGGAGAAAACGGCGCAGTTAGTACTGGAAAAATAGTAGTAAAAAAATAATTTAACACAATAAAGGTCATGAAAAAAGCAATTTTAATTATTGTTTGTATGATTAGTTTATATGCTACGGCACATACTATAAACTATCAAAATCAGGTGTTACGACATTGGACTATTCAAAAAGAACATCTATTCATAGATGGTTCTTTTTCTATGATGAAAAATAATATGGTTTATATTGAAGATGCACAAAATGTATTAAAAAGCTATCCATTAGATGCGCTTTCAAAAGCAGATCAAGACTATGTAAAACAAAAAGAAGCACAAATTAATGCTATTAATACCAATAGCATTCCTAAAACTTCTAATGAAATTTCAAAAGAATTTTATGTAAAAATCATAATGATTGTGCTATTCTTAATTGTTTTTACTTATTTTTTATTCAAAGCAACAGACAAAAGAAAAAGAAACTATATTGTTCCTATTGTTTTTGTTGGTGTTTCGGTAACGCTTTTTAGTTTTGGAAAAAAATTAGTGACTATAACTGATCCTGCTTTTGTCAATGCGGCTTTTACTCCTTTTGTACCTAATGTACATACCTCATGGGACGCTACTTATTTTTACGTTGAAAGTAAAGGAATTCCTAATCACACGATGATGGTTGGTATTTCCAATCATGGTTGGCAACAACAAGTGCCTATTCCGCAATGTTATATTGGAGCTAATCATTGGAGCATACCATTAAATCCTGTGGTTGCAGCCACTCCTATAGTGATTGATAATGTACACTTCACACGTGGCGCTATCGCTATTGCGGCTAATGGAGTGCCAATTTTTAATTATCATACTAATACTGGTGTTGATTCGTATTTAGATGGACAATTAGATAATTATGGAGGTCATTGTGGTCGTGGAGACGATTATCACTATCATATTGCACCTTTACATTTATATACTTTAGGACAAACAACAACCAATTTACCTTGTGCTTTTGGATTAGATGGGTATGCTGTGTATGGAAGTGTTGAGCCTGATGGAAGTCCGATGCTTGCTTTGGACGCCAATCATGGTCATTATGGAACGAATGGTGTTTATCACTATCATGGTACTGCTACGGCCCCTTATATGATTGGAAATTTCGTTGGGCAAGTGACAGAGGATGCCACTTATCAATTGATTCCTCAAGCTTCTGCTCATCCGGTACGCAACGAAAATTGGACGCCATTAAATGGTGCTTTGATTACTTCTTGTGTGGCAAATTCCAATAATAATGGATATAACGTTTCTTATTCTTTAAATGGAACTCCAGGTTATGCTACTAATTTTAGTTGGAGTGGTACCACTTATACTTTCAATTATGTTACCCCAAGTGGCACAACAACTACTAATTATAATGGCTTTTCTCAATGTACTGTACCGTTAGCCAATACAGTTTTTTTGTTAGATTCCGAGGTGCAAGTCTATCCAAATCCTGCTAAAGATTCGTTGCAAATTCATTTAGGAAAAGAC
>CAISUR010000592.1 GCA_903888655.1 uncultured Bacteroidota bacterium
ATACTGCTGATTACAAATAGGCATAATAACACTATTAATACATCAATAACCTTCAGAAGTATTTTTCTTTCTGAAACCTCAAAGTGTATTTTTTTGGCATTATTCATCTACTTTTTTGGGATGCAAGTTACAAAATATAGTCAAACCAAAAGAGCGCTATTTTAAAATTTGAAACCATTCATTTTTAACATAGTTCCAATCGAATTTTTCAACTTTTGAACGAGCAGTAATAACCATCTCATTTCTAAAATTTGGATATAAAATAAGTTGTTTAATCGCCAATGCCATAGATTTAGAATCATTTATTTCAACTAAAATTGCATTTACATTATTTTCTAAAAGAAATGGAATGCCGCCTACGTTTGTTGATACTACGGGTAAACCTAAAGACATCGCTTCAATAACGCTAACCGGAGTATTATCAAAATTAGTTGTGTTAATAAAAATATTGTAATCCTTTGAAAGCTCTACCCATTCATCTTTTTCTAATTTCCCTGTAAATTTAACCTCAACATTATGTTCTTTTGCATATAATTTGCATATTGAAATCATATTTTCTTTATCTGGTCCAACCATACAAAGCTCAGCTTTTGGAAAATCACTTTTTAGTAACCTCAACACATCAATTGCCATTATTGGATTGTAAATAGCAGCAAAGGAACGCACCCATAATAGTTTAGGAACTGATATGTCTCTTACTTTATAGGGATAATTATCAATATTGATTGTATTGGGAATATATACTAAATTTTTAAATTTTGCTTCTTTAAAAACATCAAATAAATAAGCTGAAGGGGCAATGTTTTTATAGGAATTATTAAAAATTAATTTACTGCAAAACATACTTTTATTGATTCTACTTGGCAAATTGCCACCATGTAGTTTAGATACATATTTAAGTTTCAATAACCTACATAATTGACTAATTATAAAAGCATACCAAAAATTTTGTGTACTATATACATCAATTAACACATAATCAATTTTTTTTGAATATTTAATAGTTTTTAAAATCATATCAAACATTCTAAAAACTTTATTTTTAATTGAAGATGCATAATAAATTTTATAACCTTCCTCTTCAAGAAATCCTCCTAACGTTTCAATAGAAGTATCCGTGTTACCATGTAAAGCTAATTTATTACCAATGTATAGTAATTTAGTTTTCATCAAATCGTACTTTTAATAATGAGAGTGAATAAACAAAAGCTGGTGCAGCGGTTCTCATAGCAGCATGATTTATTGTCAAAAACCAAAAAATAATACAAGAAAGCAAATAAATGTGTTGCTTATTATCAAAGTATAAAAAAAAGGGAGTAAAAAATAAAATTAACAATGCTAGAATCCCCAAAGAACCGTGTTCTGCCAAAAGTCTTGTGACTTCGTCATGTGATGCAAAAAGATCTGTTAAGCCCATTTGACTAGAACGAATTTCTGAACCTTTAGCAACTCCAACTCCAAAAATGGGATTCTCATAAAACATATTCAATTCTCCTTCAGCAATTTCTCCTCTACCAGTAAATCTATCTTTTTTCTCTCTACCAATAGCATCTTTATTTGCGTATCGTTTATCAATTAAACCAGATGTTTGATAGGAAGTAAATAACCAAATAGAAATTAAACTCAATGTTAAAAATCCTACAAAGTAATTTAATTTTAATTTGCCTATATTCTTAGAATGATAATAAATTACTAAAATCAAGACAATGATCATTGCAAAACCAGTTAACATACCTCCACGCGAAAATGTTAATATACCTCTATAGCTTATGTAAAAAGCTACAAATAAGTTAACAATAAAAATGAATTTTGTTCTTGAAACAAAAATTAATCTTGAGAAAAAAATAAACATACCCAAACCTAAACAAGTTGAAACTTGATTTGGCCCAAACCCACCTGATAAATCATAATTAGAACCAGTTCCCAACACTAAATCTTTAATGTTTGGAGTAAATAAAAAAAGATAAACAGCGCAACTAACTATTGGCAAACCAATCATTAACAAAATA
>CAISUR010000593.1 GCA_903888655.1 uncultured Bacteroidota bacterium
AATTTCAATTATCTTGCTTTTAAATTCAAAAAATATTATAAAAACTGAAAAAGCTAAAATAATAATAACAAACAAACCTCCATAAATTGATGTAAAAGCAGATTTAATATTTATAATAACATTAATTAATGTCACAATTGAAAATAAAAATAATATTGGAATAAAGTATGAAATTATTTTAAATTTTGACTTCATAATTATTTATTTTCCATCGAATCAATAATCATATAAGCCACTCGTAACGCTTCGGTTCCATCTTCAAGAGTAACAACTGGAGTTGTGTTATTTACGATTGCATCAGCAAAAGTTTCTAATTCATCCAAAATGGCGTTGTTTGGTGAAACATCTGGATTGGCAAAATAAATTTGTTTTTTTTCACCTTCTGCATTTTGTAAAATCATATCAAAATCACCCGGAACTTCTGGAGCTTCTTTCATTTTTACCACTTCACAAATTTTATCTAAATAATCTACCGAAATATAGGCGTCTTTCTGAAAGAAACGTGATTTACGCATATTCTTCATCGAAATTCTACTTGAAGTGATGTTGGCAACACAACCGTTTTCAAATTCAATACGAGCATTGGCAATATCGGGCGATTGACTTAAAACGGAAACTCCACTGGCGTGAACGGCTTTTACATTTGATTTTACCACACTCAAAATAGCATCGATGTCGTGAATCATCAAATCTAATACAACTGGAACATCTGTGCCACGAGGATTGAATTCAGCCAAACGATGGGTTTCGATAAACATCGGGCTTTCAATCATATCTTTTACAGCTATGAAAGCGGGATTAAATCGTTCAACGTGTCCAACTTGACCTTTTACATTATATTCTTTAGCTAAGGCGATAATTTCTTCGGATTCTTCAACGGTTGTTGCAATGGGTTTTTCAATGAAAACATGTTTTCCACTTTTGATGGAAACTTTCGCACATTTATAATGAGAAAGCGTTGGAGTTACAATATCGATAACATCAACAGCATGAATTAATTTGGCAATAGTTTCAAATTGTTTGTAACCGAATTCAGCAGCTATTTTGGCACCATTTTCTTGATTTTCATCATAAAAACCTACCAATTCATATTTTTCAGATTGTTGTAATAAACGCAAATGTATTTTTCCGAGGTGTCCTGCACCTAAAACGCCAACTTTAAGCATAAAAAAGTATTTTCAACAAAAATAAGATATTTGTTTCAAGTTTTGGTTTTCAAGGTTTAAGTTTTTTGGAATTTGGAATTTGTTTTTTGGATTTTTTACTTCTATTTTTACGCAAATAAATCAGAACCTAAATTGAAAGATACGAACAAGCATCAAGGTCTTCGAAATCAACTGGCAAAACAACTTGAGGATAAGGGAATTGTAGATAAAAATGTATTGGAAGCAATAAAAAAAATTCCACGTCATTTATTCCTTAATTCAAGTTTTGAGGATTTTGCGTATCAAGACAAAGCGTTTCCAATTGGGGCTGGTCAAACTATTTCACAACCCTATACGGTGGCGTATCAAAGTCAATTATTAGAAGTAAAAAAAGATCAAAAGATTTTAGAAATTGGTACTGGAAGTGGTTATCAGACGGCAGTTTTGTGTTTGCTAGGTGCGAAAGTATATTCGATAGAAAGACAAAATGAACTATTTAAAACGACTTCGTTGTTGCTCCCAAAATTGGGTATTAGACCCAAGCATTTATCTTTTGGAGATGGTTATAAAGGACTGCCCAATCATGCACCATTCGATAGTATTATTGTTACTGCAGGCGCTCCAATTATTCCAAATCCATTGATGGCACAGCTTAAAATAGGAGGAAGATTGGTTATTCCAGTTGGTGACAAAGATCAAATTATGACCATGTTGATTCGCAAAAATGAAACCCAATTTGAGAAACACGAGTTTGGTGATTTCAAATTTGTTCCTTTGTTGGAAAATAAGAATTAATTAAAGATTAGTAAGTCTATTCTTCAGGTTTTCAATTTCTGATAAAATTTCGGCAATTTGATCTTCTTTGCGTTCTTCTGGAGCTATTTTCACTCCTTTTTCTTCGAGCACTTCAATAACCGCTTGTATTGATTGCGTATTTAAATCTATATGATGCAATAACTTTTGTTTGTACCACGCCACCAACAAATCGTTGAGATTGATGTCTAGTAAGGATGCTAATAACTTAATTTGGTTTTCAGTAGGAATTCGTTGTCCGCTTTCAAATTTACTGATTAATGCAGGATCAATAGTGGCAAGTCTAGCTAATTCTCTAGTTTTAATTCCTTTTAATTCTCGAGCATTTTTTAATAAATGCTTCATCTTTAATAGGCTTTTTTAATTCTATCTAAATCACGTTTTGTATCCTGCTCTTTTAAAGATTCTCTTTTGTCATAGGTTTTTTTTCCTCTGCAAAGTCCAATTTCTAATTTTGCTAATCCTTTTTCATTTGTAAATAAACGAAGCGGAATGATTGTCAAACCTTTTGTTTCCACACTTCTTTCTAAAGATTTTAGCTCTCTTTTGTTAAGTAAAAGTTTTCGCTCACTTCGAGCTTTGTGATTGAATTGATTTCCAAAAGCATATTCTTCAATAGATGTGTTTATCGCAAAAAGTTCTCCGTCATCATTAAATTCACAAAAACTATCGGCAATTTGCGCTTTACCTAATCGAATGGATTTAATTTCTGTACCCGTTAAAACAATACCAGCCGAGTAGGTTTCAATTATTTCATAATCAAATTTGGCTCTTTTATTAAGTATGTTGGCAACTTTTATCATAACAGGCAACAAATGTACTAACAATTAAACGAAACAAAAAATCAAAAAAGTGGAGGTAAATGTAATTTAAGCATTCTCTTTTAAGTTAAGTGATTATGTTTGATTGTGGTTTTCTATGCTATATTTGTAACATGGAAAATAACAAATCTAAAGATCCTTTACACGGAATTACACTACAAGTAATTGTAGAACAATTGGTTGATTTTTATGGATTTGATACCTTAGGAGAATTGATAAAAATTAAATGTTTTATGGATAAACCATCGATAAAATCAAGCTTAACGTTTCTTCGAAAAACCGATTGGGCACGAAAGAAAGTTGAAGAGTTGTATATTAGAACAATCCCTAAATTAAAGATAAAAGAATAATTACCGTTTAAAATTTCTTTTTAGAAGCGAATAAATTACCGTATCCCAAAATTTACCGTCCCACAGTTCATTTTCTAGGATATGAGCTTCTTTTGCAAAACCATTTTTTAGTAACACTCGCTCTGAAGCTATATTATTTGGATCAATGACACCTTCTATGGAATGCATTTGCAAATCATCAAATCCATATTCCAAAACTACTTTTACGGCTTCAGTAACGATTCCTTGTCCGTTATATTGTGGTAAAATCATATAGCCAATTTCACAACGATGATTTTCGGGTTGAATTCTATAATGTCCAATAACTCCTATTAGTTTAGGATTTCCTTTAATAGTTATTGCCCAATTGATACCCTCATTTGCCTCAATTTTATCATTAATCATTTTAATATGTGCCAAAGCTTCATCTTTAGTAGTAGCCAAAGGACGTGGAATATACTTCATGGTTTCTGGATTACCACGAAGTTCTAAAATTTCGTTCACATCATCATTAGAAACTCTTCTTAAAAGCAATCGCTTGGTTTCTAAATTCTTAAAGGGATGAAAATTGATGGTAAGCATTTAATAAAAAGGATTTGTAGTAGTTATCAAAGATATAAAAAAATCTGCATTGATAGATTTATTTACTCCCGTAGAAGAAAAAACAGGAATTGCTATCAATTTATAATAAAATAGTTTAGCTTTGAATTAAAATATAAATATATGAGAATCACTACTTTTCTTTTAGCACTATTTTTAGTTACTAATTCGCTTACAGCTAATACTTTTCCTAACGTTACGGCCAATCCGGTAATGCCAACATTATCTAATTTAAGTGTTTGTGATGACAATAACGATGGGATTGCTGTTTTTGACTTAACAGTGCAAAATCCAATTATTTTGGCAGCGCAACCGAGTGCTTCTTCTAATTATACGATAAATTACTACCTTACACAAACGGATGCAATTACCGGATTTAATGCAATAAGTAGTCCAAATAGCTTTGTTAATATGAATAATCAACAGGTAATTTATGTTAGAATTACTTTAAACGGCAGCACTCAATTTGCTATAGGTACTTTTGATTTAATTGTAAATCCTTTAGTAATTCCTATATTCACTGCTATTAGTTCTTTATGTCAAGGTTCTATCGCACCGGTTTTACCAACAACTTCAATTAATTTTCCGATTACAGGAACATGGTCGCCTTCAACAGTCGATACATCTGTTGCAGGGGCAACTGTTTTCACGTTTACACCATTTGCTGGACAATGTGCTACAACTACAACTATGGTAGTTAATGTTGAATCAGCCACTACATTAACATTAATATCACCACCACAAACAACAAATCAAACACTTTGCAATAACAGCCCAATCAGTAATATTGTATATGACTTTGGCGGTTCTGCAAGTGGAGCAACCGTTACAGGTTTACCAACTGGTATAACAGCAACTGTAAATGGCTCATCACTTACAATTTATGGAGTAGTTTCAACAGGTTTTCCTACTGTTTATCATTATACAGTTATAACTACCGGAGGTTGTAATTCACAATCATTGACAGGTACAATTACAATTGCTACTCCAACCATTAACACGCCAGCCGATTTTGCAACCTGTGACAATGATGGAAGTAACGATGGATATTATAGCTATGATTTAAGTGCATTAATTCCTTCTATCCTAGGAAGTCAAAGTGCTTCAAATTTTACAGTTACTTTTTATGATAATCAAATGAGTGCGGTAAATAATGTAAATGCGATTACTAATCTTACAACTTATCAAACCTACACCCATTCGATATGGATTAGAGCAACTAATAACTCATCGGGTTGCTATGCTATTTCGAGTTTTAATACTACTATCGAACAAGCTCCCACACCTGTAATAACTAGTAATAGTAATCTTATATGTGTTGATTTTGTAACAAATAATGTAATCCGTAATGCTACTTTAACAGCTTCAGATGCTACTGGTTATATGTCTCAAACCTTTCCAACCTATACTTATCAATGGTATTTAAATGGAACTCCAATTGCGGGGGCTACAAGTGCAACATATACAGTTAATTCACCTTTCCCAGATTCATTAGGCGGTAATTTTTCTGTTAGGATGACAAGTATTTCAGCACTTGGTTGTAGTAATTACTCTCAAGATTTTCAAGTTAATCAATCGGGTCCAGCTTCTCCAAATCCTACTGGTAGTATTGGGTATTCTATTGTAAACAACTCTGGAAACCAAACAATAACCGTAGAAGTTCAGGGTTATGGTACTTATGAATATAGCATTGACAGTGGAACACAACAAACTAGCCCAATATTTCAAAATGTAGCTCTTGGAACTCATTCTATAACCATTTGGGATACCAAAGGAGGCATTTCAAATAGTTGCGATCCAATTGTGATTTCTAACATCAATGTCAATCTAACTGCAACACCACCACCAACAGGAAGTAATTCGCAATCTTTTAATCCTGGAACAACTTTAGCAAGTATTCAAGTAACAGGACAAAATATTAAATGGTATTCAGGATTGAATAAAAATGTAACTTCTACACCGTTACCTTTAAGCACTATTTTAGTTGATGGAACTACCTATTATGCTTCACAAACCATTGGAGGATATGAAAGTACAACTCGTTTACCTGTCACGGTGCATTTAGCCTTAAATACAGAACAATTTGAACTAAAAGAACTAACATATGCTCCTAATCCTGTGGCGACTAATTTATCTATACAATCAGATGATGTTATTGATAGTTATAGTATTTATAATCTTTTAGGACAAGTGGTTGCGTCTAAAAAATGTTATGCAACTACTCTTCAAATAGATGTAACGTCATTAAACGCAGGAAATTATTTTGTGAAATTAACTTCAGAAAACAAACAAAGTACCATTAAAATTGAAAAGCGATAAACAGTTTGTAAATCCTTTTTGTAATTTGTAGTTTTTTTAGAGTTAAAAATTACTATCAATATTTTTGAAAATACTTTTTATAAATAGCATAAAAAACAATTCCAAAAAGAGCTCCAAAAACATAACCCGTCAAAATATCGGTAGGGAAGTGTACACAAAGATA
>CAISUR010000594.1 GCA_903888655.1 uncultured Bacteroidota bacterium
CACAATGAAGTATTAAAAGCTGCCGAAAAAGCAGAACCTTTCGTTCGAAAATTAATAAAAGAATTAATTCTTCAATATTAAATTTTAGAAAAAATTACCTTTAAATATTGAAAGTTCATTAATTATGATTTATAAATTGAATCAAATCAATAATTCTTGAGGAATAACCAATTTCGTTATCATACCAACCAACCACTTTCACCATTTTATCTATAACTGAAGTAAGTTGCGCATCAAAAAGGCAGGAGTTTTTGTTGCCAATGATATCTACAGAAACAATGGAATCTTCGGTATAATCAAGAATTCCTTTCAGATAAGTTTCAGAAGCTTTTTTGAAGGCAAAGTTAATTTCTTCGATAGAGACTTTCTGGCTAACATTGAAAGTGATATCGGTCAAGGAACCGTCAGGAACTGGCACACGAATACCACATCCTCCGATTTTACCTTCTAATTTTGGAAAAATTTTAGTCAATGCTTTGGCTGCTCCTGTAGTTGTTGGAACAATAGATTGACTGGCGCCTCGGGCTCGACGTAAATCTTTATGAGGTTGATCATGCAAGCTTTGATCTGTTGTGTAGGAGTGAACCGTAGTAATGTAAGCTTGTTCGATTCCACATAAATCATGTATGACTTTCATCATAGGAGCTGCATTATTGGTCGTACAACTAGCGTTCGAGATAATGGTCTCTGTTCCGTCAAGAATAGCTTCGTTGACACCAAGTACTACTGTTTTTATTTCAGAAACTTCGGATGGAGCTGAAAGAATTACCTTTTTTGCTCCAGCTATAATATGTTGGTTAATTTCATTGAAGGTTTTGTATTTTCCTGTAGATTCTACAACAAAATCTATAGTATTCCAATTAAGATTTGAAATCTCTTTTTCATGAAAGAACGAGTATGATTTTCCATCAACGATAATAGCATTTTCATCATAAGTTACATCGTAAGGTAAAACACCATGGATGCTATCATATTTTATCAAATGCGCCATAGTACGATTATCGGCAATATCATTTATGGCAACTACTTCAATGGAAGGATGATTGATAAGTAACCTAAACAGATTTCTTCCAATTCTTCCAAAACCGTTGATAGCAATTTTCGTTTTCAAATTTATTTTAGTTCGAATTAGTAATTCGTATTTTATACCTCGTATTTATAAGATATGTTTTTCAGCATGATAGGAAGAACGCACTAAAGCACCACTTTCTACATGACGAAATCCCATTTCTTTTCCAATTTTTTCGTATTTTTCAAATTGCTCTGGCGTAATGAATTCTTTTACAGGTAGATGTTTCTTGCTTGGTTGCAAGTACTGACCAATGGTGATGATGTCAACATTTTGATTGCGAATATCTTGCATAGTTTCTATAACTTCAGCTTCTGTTTCACTCAATCCAAGCATAATTCCTGATTTAGTTCGGCGAATGCCTTGTTCTTTTAAATATCGTAAAACCTCTAAACTTTTATCGTATTTAGCTTGAATACGAACTTCTCGAGTCAATCGACGAACAGTTTCCATATTATTGGAAACTACTTCGGGATTCGCTTCTATTATTCGGTCTATATTTCTGGTGTTTCCTTGAAAGTCAGGAATTAAAGTTTCTAATGTTGTTTCTGGATTCATTCTTCTGATGGCTTGAACCGTTTCCAACCAAATGATTGATCCCATATCTTTTAAATCATCTCTATCAACGCTGGTAATGACAGCATGTTTAATCTTCATGATTTTAATGGAACGTGCTACTTTTTCTGGTTCATCCCAATCTACATTTTCAGGACGACCGGTTTTTACACCACAAAATC
>CAISUR010000595.1 GCA_903888655.1 uncultured Bacteroidota bacterium
CTGGAGTATTCTTTTTGTTTTTGTTTGTAATGTAACGAGAAGTTCCTGGAAGACCAGTTCCTTTGTGCTCAGTACATTCTAATATCACTTGAATTCTATTACCTTTCTTTGCCATCTTGCTTTATTTTTATTGGATTAGAATTATTTAATAAATCCGTTAGCCTTTGCAGTTTTCAAAACCGCAGCTAATCCATTTTTATTGATTGTTTTTATTGTAGATGCAGCTACTCTAAGAGTAATCCATCTGTCTTCTTCAGCAAGATAGAAACGTTTTTTAACTAAGTTTACAGAAAACTTTCTCTTAGTTTTGTTCATAGCGTGAGAAACGTTATTTCCTACCATCGCTCTTTTACCTGTAAGGTCACAAACTCTTGACATTATGCTTTTCTTTTATCGTTATTCAAAATCAGGGTGCAAAGAAACAAAAAAGAAACCTTATACACAAAAAAATATCACAGATTTTTTAAAATTTCTTTTTGCAACATTTCAAATGCTTTATTGACTGTTCTATCTATCACTTTTTCACGTGGTTGTCCAAAATTGAATTCTTCCACTATCAATTCCGTTGGCGTAGCTATTGCTATAAAAACAGTTCCTATAGACGTATGAGCATCACCTTTTGATGGTCCAGCATTACCGGTTGTAGCAATAGCATAGTCTGTTTGCATTATTTTTTTTATTCCAATAGCCATTTCTTTTGCCACTTGAGCACTAACTACTGAATATTCTTCTATTGTCTTTTTCGAAACTTCTAAAACCGAAATTTTTGTGTCAGTAGCATAACTCACGACGCTACCTCGAAAATAATTGGATGCACCTGCAACCGAAGTTAATCGTTCTGCGATTTTTCCTCCTGTGCAACTTTCGGCAGTAGAGATAGTTTTTGCAATTTGAGTTAATTGTCTTCCTAAAACTAACTCTATTGTTTCATTTTCATCAAATCCAACAATAATGTCACCAATAATTTTAGTTAGTGATTTTACATTTTCTTCAATTGCATTTTCAAGGATTTTCTCATCAATACCTCTGGCAGTTAATCGTAAACGAACTCTTCCAGGAGCAGGCAAATAGGCTAATTTAATAAAATTAGGTAGATTATTTTCCCAATTTTCAATTCTTTCTGCCACTAGACTTTCTCCTTGTCCGTATGTCATAATTGTTTTATGAATTATAAAAGGCCGCTCATATTCTTTAATGATTTTTGGAATAATCTCGTTTTCTAAAATATATTTCATTTCATAGGGCACTCCAGGAAGCGAAATAAAAACGGTATCCTCCTTCTTCATCCACATTCCAGGCGCCGTTCCCACTTTGTTAAACAAAACTTCACACTTGGAAGGAACCAAAGCTTGATCTTTGTTCATTTGAGATGCTGGACGTTTCATAACACTCTCAATTAGTTCAATTACATGAGTTTCTACAGCCGGGTTGAGAACTAGAGTGTCATCAAAATAGTCACAAAAAGTATGTTTAGTAATATCATCTTTTGTTGGCCCTAAACCTCCAGTAATGACAACTAAATCAACTTTATTTTGTAGCGATGAAAAAGTATTTAAAATATGTTGTCTATCGTCGGAAATAGAAATCATCTCATTGATTTGAACTCCAATTTTATCTAATGATTTCGCAATAAATCCCGAATTAGTATCTACAATTTGTCCAATAAGAATTTCGTCGCCAATAGTAACTATAGTTGCTTTCAAATAATATTAGATATTAGATATTAAATTTTTGATGTTAAATTGGGTCTTGTTAGAATTTGTTATACTAACAAAGATGTGAAAAACTAATTAGCCCAGATTGTATGGAAATCCTTTTATTTTGTTGCCTGATGTATCACATTGAAATTGTTGAAATACAATCGAAGGCAACAAAATAAAAGATTGGAAGGAAAGCTGGAAAATGGCTTGCAAATAAATAACAAGCATTTCGCTTCAAAATTATATTTCAAAATCTTTCTTTATTTCTTTGATTGCTTTATCAACCTGACTTTGAATACTTTCAAAGGTCGCGTCAATTTCTTTTCGTTTACCTTCTGCTCTTGTCCAGGCTTCAACTTGAAGAATTTCTTCATAAGCGATAGACATTCCTAACAAATCCAAAGTGGGTTTTATTTTATGCGCATAGGCATAAGCATGCTTGTGATCTTTATTTTTAATGCCATTTTCTATTTCTTTCAAATCCTGCGGCACTTCAGTTACAAAGAGCATAATGATTTGCATTACAAATTCAGGATCATCGTCTGAAAGTGCATAAACTTTTGATAGGTTATAATTTATTGCCATTATTTAACGTGTATTCTAAATGATTTTTTATTCTCTATGTATCCTTCTAATAAATCGTTCGGTTTTACAGCACTAACTCCCTCTGGTGTGCCTGTAAAAATAATATCACCTTTTTTTAGTGTGAAAAATTGAGAAACATATGAAATCAATTCATCAATTTTCCATAACATGTGATTTGTATTCCCTTTTTGAACTACAATACCATTGTTCCTTAATTCAAAGTTAATACTTTCTAATGAATTAAATGCACTTTTAGGATAAAATTCTCCGATCACTGCCGAGCCATCAAACGCTTTGGCTTTTTCCCAAGGTAATCCTTTTTCTTTTAACTTACTTTGTAAATCACGGGCAGTAAAATCTATACCTAATCCGATTTCATCATAAAAAGTATGTGCAAACTTTGATTCTATGTACTTTCCGACTTTATTTATTTTTACTAAAACTTCAACTTCATGATGAACATCATCACTAAATTCCGGAATAACAAATGGATGTTGTTTTAGTAAAATAGAAGAATCGGGTTTCAAAAAAACAACAGGTTCTTCAGGACGTTCGTTCTGAAGTTCTTCGATGTGCTTCCCATAATTCCTTCCAATACAAATAATTTTCATTTTGCTAATAATTACTATTCACTATTTCGTATTGAGCTTTCTCAATTTAATTCCTGTTAACACTTTTTTTGTATAAAGGGGAAAATCTGCTCCTTGAATCCAGCCATAATATCCAGGTTCTTTCTCTAAAACATCTTCAACCAATTGTCCTTTGTTCTTACCGAAAGTAAAAATTTCTTTTCCTTCATTATTTAAAGCTATAAATCCTGCAAAATCAACTGATTTTTTTCTAGTTGTAAATTCTGATAAAGATTTCATATCATTATCTAAATCCGGATATCGATCGAGTTGTGCTTTTAAAATTTCATAAGTTGCCATAGTATCGGCCTCAGCAGAATGTGCATTTTCTAAACTTTTTCCACAATAAAATTTCAAAGCGGCACTCAAAGTACGTTCTTCTTTTTTATGAAAAATAGTTTGCACATCAACTGAAACTCTATTTTTCATATCAAAATCTACTTCAGCACGTAATAATTCTTCAGCTAATAATGGAATATCAAAACGATCCGAATTAAATCCAGCTAAATCAGAATCTTTTATCATATTGTGAATTTGTGAAGCTAGTTCTTTAAACGTTGGTTCGTTAGCTACTTTTTCATTTGTAATTCCGTGAACCGCTGTTGTTTGAGCAGGAATTGGAATAGTTGGATTTACTAACCAAGTTTTACTTTCTTTATTCCCATTGGGATATACTTTAAAAATTGAAACTTCTACAATTCTATCTTTCGCTACATCAACACCTGTTGTTTCAAGGTCGAAAAAACAAATGGGTCTGTTTAGTTTTAATTCCATCATGAATAATTAGAGGACAAATATATATTTTTGAAGTTACCGTTTATCGATTAAATCTTTTTTTTATAAATTTAACGAAAAATGATTTTATAATTAAAGAAAGGCTTAAAAACTATTAAATTTCATTGATGATTCCATATCTATGATGTAATTAGCAAATCGTAAACATAAAATAATCATAATCTATTGCGTGATGAGATATCACATTTCTAAAAGAAATTTCATTGATTTAACAG
>CAISUR010000596.1 GCA_903888655.1 uncultured Bacteroidota bacterium
CCTACACTCTTTCCCTACACGACGCTCTTCCGATCTTCTAAAGTAATAAAAAAAGCCCAAATAAATGGGCTTTAATCAATTGAAAAGGAATCTATATTTTAAGGCTGTTTAATAAAAATAAAATTACCATTAGGCATTGTAGCTCCTTCCGATTTAGAATGATAATCTTCAAGGATATTTCCTCTATATTTAATGCCATCAGAATACATATTGAATAGTTCTGAAAAAAGTTTACACTTTATGTGTAAACCTATTTCAAGACAAGAGAGATAAATTAAATTTTATTCATGATATAATTAGTAGCAGGAATACGCAAATCGTCTGGCGCATCAAAATCATTATTAAAAAAACATGAATTCCCTTCTCTAAAAACTTTTACACTTATTTGAGTAGGACTTATGGAACGCAATACAATAGCTAACATTTGATAAGGTCTATCAGGGTCATAAAAATAACATTTGATACGATATTCTCCTATATTACACTCTGGGCAAGGTGGATATTGTAGTCTAACTAAAGAAGTTGCGCCTGCAATTTGATGATACAAAGGGTCGGGAAAATTATTATTTGTCATGTCTGCAAGTGTGTTTACTAAAGTAACACCATTTGGATTAACATATTTATATTCACCAATTAAAATATCTTCGTACCAACTACCATAATTATAATGGATTATTTTTGCAAAGTTAATTGTAAATTGCTCGGTTCCATTTTGGTATTGCCAAGTACCAACAAAATTGTCTAGAAAGTTTTCAGTGTCTTTTATATATGCGTGATTTGGTATTTCAACATAAGCATTATTTTGAGGGATTATTTGCGATTTACAAGATAATGAAGTTAGCACTATTAGCACTATTAATATTTTTTTCATAATTAGTTGCAGTTTATAGGGTTAATAATATAATTGTTTGGTTGTAGTTCATTAGGTTGAATTAAAGTTAACTCTTGCCATCCTGTTAAATTGGGTTTGGCGCGATACATTTTTAAACCTAAATCTCCATTGCCGTTTCCAGTGGCTTCATTCACGTCTTTTATAAATTTTAAAAATGTCATTTCATATTGAGTTTGTGAGCCAGTCCATTTGTTTTGTCCAGGCCAAAAATAGTCTTGATATTCTTTTTCAAGGTTTTTCCTAAATTTACTTAATTTGTGTGTATCATGGTAAATATCATACATTAAAGCAGAAAAAAATTCAGCATTTTCTGCCATTATAGCATATACATTACCATCATTAGAAACCATTATATGAACTGGTGCAGGATAATTAGGGTTGCTTGCTGCCGCAGGTATATTAAATTGTTGTATAAACTGTTTTAACACATAAATGTCATTATGAGAAAACTGTGGTTGTAAACCATCTTGATGGGAATGTGCTCCTCCAAATATCTGATTATTGTGGTAATATTGTACCATATTATTAGCTCCCGAATGATCGGCAGGAAAAGCATACATTTGATTGATAATTTGATTATAAACCAAGTTGTATCCTTCTTCATGATCACCGTAGTTATTATTTATATTTGTTACTTTACTGATTAAATCCAAAAGAGCATTTTTTATTGAAACAGCATCACTAGGTATTGTTGGCAATGAAGTTGGTGATTGCAATATACTGTTTAAAACTTCACATGGTGTTTTATTAATGACTTCAACACACCCTATACAAGGAATAGGAGATATAGGAATTACAGGAGTCCTGTACTAGCACCATTAGAGCCATACGATCTATTATTTATTGTAGTACTACCACTATTTTCGCTACTACTATTGTCACTATCAGTACCTCCGCAATCAACAGTCGTCATCAAATATAGACTATTGCTATGTTCTATGCAAAATGAAGTAGCAATGTGATCATGTTCCCAAGTTTCACCACCCGTATCATCACACATTAAAGTTTCGGTAATTACACAAGGAACTTCTATTTTTCCATCTATTTCAAGATTCGTCATTTGTTCATCAGTAATATTTAAAACAAATCCCCCATGATTTTGCTCTACATATCCTTTTTTAGATAAGCTATATTTTATTATTCGAGCATCTAAAATGCCATTTTTGTCATTAATAATTAAGTTTTCAAATTTCAAATCCTCAGATAATGGTCTTTCAATTAACATTATATATGTTGTTTGATTTTCATCTTCTTCTATAATAACTTTTACTGGTGATGTATTCACTATTGTGAAATTATATTTGTCTTCAAGTGCAGTTTTATTATTGGCGGAACGTAACTTTATTTTAGATTTTTCAACTTTTTTATAGGCAATATTAAACTTATTTGATTGTGAAATTAAGTCATTAAATTTTTTTTCTTCAATTTTAATCTTTTTTATTTTGTTTTTATTAATTGCTTCATCATAAAGATTTCTCTCGCAACTACTCATTACAAATATAGCAATAAATGATAACAATTAGAAGGCTGTTTTAATAGTGTGTTTCATAAGCTAAAGGTTTTAAAATTGTTAAACTTATTTCAAATATAACTAAAATATTTAATAGTTGTAATATATAATAACTTTTTTCATTCAATTATTTGCAATATCGCATTGTGAACAATGTAGATATTAATAATAGTGAAAAAGAATATTTTGTTGCTTTAGGCAAAAGAATAAAAGAATTACGCTTGCAAAAAAAAATATCTCAAACCGAGATAGCCTATATTTGTGGTTTTGATAAAAGCAATTACAATACTATCGAATCTGGTAAAAGAAATCCAACGTTAGCCTCTTTGTTAAAAATTGCAAAAGCTTTAAATATTAGTCTTACAGACCTCTTCGATTTCTAACAAAAAAGAGTTGCTTTTCAACAACTCTTCCTCTCTCTTTTAACTACGTGGCGCACCGCTATTGTCATCTTTCCTTCCCGCAGCCCGCATTCGTTTCATTACTTTACTAATAGTATATTCATCTTGATAAACCGTTCCTTTAAACACCAATTTACCTTTTTCAGCAATACTCGCAATAAAACTATATAACGCATCATAGTGCGCAACATTAGCATTAATCAATTCTTTATGGTCGTTAATCAATGCATTTTGAGCATTATTTTTAGCAGTCAAGCTCACTTTATGATCAGTCAATTTATCAGGAAAATGTTCCTCCATCCCTTCCTCAACCAATGCTGCCAAATGTGCCACTATATATTGTTTCAATCCTTCAATCTTCAACAAAGCGCCTTCGATATTATGATTAAATAAATCATTTTTCAGGTCTGTCACTAATGCAGTATTCAATCCGGCATCTTTAAAATAACTACTTACAAAATTCAATTCTCCATTCAATTCCCCAGCCTCTTGATACAAACTACTGGTAGCTTCTTTCTGGTTTTCTTTCAAAACCAAACCACTTTCCAATGCTTTTACAAAATTTAATTTTGCAACAAATTCATCCTTAAAATCCGTTCCCAGCTTCGGAAATCTTGTACTAATGGTTACCAAATCTCGACTATAACTAGTCAAAATAAAATCACCTAAAACAGTGTACTCTTCTTTTCTAACGTTTACATTCATTTTGATAAATTTTGGTTAAATAATAATTAAAAATAGGTAATGCGTTAACTGCTAACAAGGTAAAAGGAATAAAAATCTTTTTTGCTTTTTAAAATTCATAAAAAAAATATACCCCGCTTTGGTTACAATCCAACTAAATACCCTGTAAATAAAAATGATTGTAGTTTTAATATACTATAAACTGTGAAAATCTCTAAAATCCGTCACATCCGTAGCATAAAATCAGGGTTTCTTTCTATCTACTTGGGGTTAAACAAAATTCACTAGGGGTTTTTATAAATAAGTTGGGGTTTTGCTTCGCCAAATTGGGGTTACAACCGTTCCAATTAGGGTTATTATCAATCAAGTTGGGGTTTTTCAATTTTATATGGGGGTGCAGCAACAATCTGTTAGGGTTTTGCTCGATCAGTTGGGGTTTTCTTCCCCACACTTCAACTTTCAATATTCCATGTTGAATATTCAATATTTTCATATCGAATGCTAATACAATCAGCAACATCATTCTCCCGAAAACTATATCTTTGCACTACAAACAAACAAACAAACTATGACTACTAAAATATTAATTATTGGTGCTTGTGGGCAAATTGGCACCGAACTCACTACAAAATTGCGAGGCATATACGGAAATGAAAACGTAATTGCCTCCGATATCAGAAAACTCAATAATGACATTGTCAACAACGGAATTTTTGAAGTTATTAATGCATTAGATTACAATCAAATTGAACATTTAATTGAGCAATATCAAATTACCGATGTCTATTTAATGGCTGCTTTATTATCGGCAACTGCCGAAAAAAATCCAGCATTTGCATGGGATTTAAATATGAATTCGTTATTTCACGTTCTGAATTTGGCTAAAGCTAAAAAAATAAAAAAGATATTTTGGCCATCAAGCATTGCTGTTTTCGGACCAACCACACCAAGAGAAAATACACCTCAATTTACAATTATGGAACCCACCACCGTTTACGGAATAAGTAAACAAACTGGCGAACGATGGTGCGAATATTACCACCATCAATATGGGGTTGATGTACGAAGCATTCGTTATCCGGGATTAATCAGCTGGACTACAGAACCCGGAGGCGGAACCACCGATTACGCCGTTGATATTTACCACAAAGCACTAGAAAAAGGCGAGTTTGAATGTTTCCTTTCTAAAGACACCAAATTGCCTATGATGTATATGGACGATGCCATAAGAGCAACCATAGAAATTATGCAAGCAAAACCAGACGCTATTAAAATTCGTTCGTCATATAACTTAGCCGGAATTAGTTTTACGCCAGATGAAATTGCTAATGAAATTAAAAAACACATTCCGGATTTTACAATATCATACAAACCCGATTTTCGTCAAAAGATAGCTGACAGTTGGCCAGCATCTATTGACGATTCATCTGCAAGAAAAGATTGGGGTTGGAACCATCAATTTGAAATAGACTCGATGACCCAAGTGATGTTGGAGAATCTCAAAAAGTAGCAATTTGTTAGGACTATTTTTGGAACACAGATTGAAGAAATTATATGAATTTTAAAATTTCTTTAATTAGTATTCCTTTTTTAAAATTGTTTGGTCGAGCTTTACTTTTTCATTTTATCAATCAAAGCGTCTTCAATAGGCGCTTTTATTTTTACCACCTCATTGGTATTGTCATTAGGAATAGTCATTGAAAGTACATAATGCTTTATTTTCCAGCTATTTTTCACTTTTATTAATATGCCACTTCCTCTACAAATTTTCATATGCGTGTTTAAAAGTTCATCAAACCAAGCCATTTTGCTATCTTTCGAAAAATAAATATGTCTTTCTAATGCGGTAAAACTCCAAGCCTTTCCTTTGTCGAAATATGGTTTTGCAAATGCTTCAAATGCTTTTTTATTCCAATTTTCGGTAGCATCAGTGCCAATATAAATAGCGTCATCAGTTAACACATCGAAATACGCTTTAAAATTAGCATTGGCAGCAGCTTTGTGCCAATTATTTAGGGTTTTAATAATAGTTTCTTCGTCAGATTTATCGTTTTGCGCGAAGACAATTGAAGAAGTTAATAATAATAGTATCAGTGTTTTTTTCATATTGGTAAAATTTGATTTGTTAGCGGTCATATATGGTGTCCCCTTTTTATTTGTGGGTGTTTATCTCACAATATTTTTATTTGATCGGTGTTCGATGTTTTTCAATTGCTTATGCAAACTTGTTGTTAATGGCGATTTCATAAGTTCTAATTTTTTATAAAAATACAATTTTTAGAGGAAATTCCTAAAACGAACAAGTCCTAAATAATCGATTTTATTATTTAGGACTTGGCCGTTTGATACTACTTCTAGAATGAGAAAAATAAGATGTAATTTATTAAAATTTCAAGATGACTCCTCCCAAGAAATTCCTTCCCGCTTGCGGATAATAATAAGGTGTAACATCATACATATATCCATTGGCTATGTACTGCTTATCTAAGATATTGTTGAATAATCCTGAAAAAACTATTGATTTGAAAATTGATTTTGGTTTGATTTCATACGAAACATTCAAATTATTGACAAAATAATCAGGTAATTTTGCTTCCTTCAATTCAATATTATTCAAATATTGCGCTCCAACAAATTTAGATAAAAGCGAAATTTGAAAATTGTCTATTGGCTTATACACAAAAATATTACCAGCAACTATAGCAGGAGAATAAGAGATGTCTTTATTTCCAAGGTTTGTTCCATCAACGTTCAAATCAACATTTTTATTTTGACTTAATGTAATATTTGGAGTCATACTAAATTGTTTAGAAAGTACAATGTTAGCATCAATTTCTAATCCCAATCGGTAGCTTTTTTCACTATTGGATCGAATAGGATTGCCAACATTATCTAGATTACCTGTCAGAATTAATTGGTCTTTGTACGCCATATAATAAATATTGGTGTTCCATTTCACCTTGGTATTATTATATCTCCAACCCAATTCAAAATCGTTTAACTTTTCGGGTTTTACAGTACTGCCTCCTTCATAATCGGTTCTATTTGGCTCTCGATTGGCTCTAGCATAAGATATATACAAGATGTTTTTGGTATTGATTGAATAATTTAAACCTGCTTTTGGATTGAAAAAATTAAACGAGTCATTAACTGGATTATCTCCAATACCGTCGGCTTTATAGGTTACATTTCGATATTGTAAATCACCAAAAAGACTGAATTTATTGGAAAGTTGGTAATTGATTTTTGCAAAAATAGTTCCGTCATTTTTATTCCCATAATAGTCATAGTAATGATCTCCCAGTTCACTTGTAGAAGCATATCGAGCCCAGATAACTTCGCCAAAATGTTTCCCTTTGTATTGATTATAAGCACCTCCAAAAATAAAATCTACTTTTTGATTCTTATAATTTGCCGAAAAAGTGGTTCCATAAAAATCATTGTCTAACCATTTTTGACGGATTAAATCTGTTGTATTAATTGTTGTACCATTGACATCAAATGGCATTAAATTATAATCTGAAAAGTTTTGACTGTTCTGATATTCTTCATAATACCCTCTTCCTTTGGTATAGTGAACGGCAAGATTTGTATTCCAATTGGTCGTTATTTTTTCATTCCAATGCAATTGAAAATGATCTTGTTGGTAATTGTCGGTTTGGTTGTCATAAAACTTTGTATTTCCAAAAGCATCGGTATACATTCCAGCATAATTGTAGGTTCTATCTTCGGCCATTTTTTCGGCATCAATACCATACCATGATTGATAAGTCTTTTCTTTTCCGCCAAAAAGCAATGCTTTAATTAAAGTGGTTTTGCCTACATAAGTACCTTGAAGAAAATAAGATTTCAGATCGGAGGAAGCTCTTTGGATATACCCATCTGATTTGATTTGAGAGAACCGTCCCGCAATTTCAAAATGGTCGTTCATCAAACCAGTACTAAATTTCACAGTGTTTTTTATAGTGTTGAAACTTCCAACCGAATTGGCAATTTCTCCAAAACTATTTTTAGAATATGAATCTGTCAGCATGTTTAAACTAGCTCCAAAAGCTCCTGCACCATTAGTAGAAGTTCCAACGCCACGTTGCAATTGCAAACTTCCTACCGACGAAGCAAAATCGGGTAAATCAACAAAATACGTCCCGCTTCCCTCAGCATCGTTATAGGGAATTCCGTTAATGGTTACATTTACACGAGTAGCATCACTACCACGAACGCGTATTCCGGTATAACCAACACCATTACCAGCATCAGAGGTGGTAACCACAGAAGGTAAAAAGTTCATCAAAATAGGAACGTCTTGACCCAGATTTCTATATTGAATGTCTTTACTGGTTAGATTACTAAAAGTTACCGGTGTTTTGCTGGTAACCCGAATTGCCGAGACTAAAACGTCATCGAGTTGTTTTGGCTTAATAGTATCTTTAGGTTTTTCTTGTGAAAAGGACAGAAAAGAAAATAGAGAAAAGATAATAGATGCTATACTCGAAAACCGAAAGCTTCGTCCCTTTGTGCCTTTGTGGCAAATGTGATTGAATAAAATTTCCATTCGTAAAATGTTTTACAAATAAAAAGAGGTGATTATTCTTGGTTAAAAATAAATGTTTGTTCCTGTGACAATTATATAGCGTGCACTCTACAAATTATTTGTCACTTTTCCCTAAACAGCATTACCTGTTCTAGGTTCATTGGGTATAATCTCAGCTCGTAATTTAGAGCACCCCTTTTGAGACGAAGCAAAGATAAGTCAATATCAATGACAATTGCAAAAATCAATTGTAAAAATCAACTATAAAAATGTTCGCTTTACTGCGACTGATATGATAGAAAAGTTTGATAATGAAATTAATTTTTGAAATTGCATTTTACAAATCGGGCTTCTTTCTATTTTGCTTTATTTCAGCTGTAGTAGATTTATCTTTTAATCGTTTTTCGACAACCGACCTTGGTATTTTGGTTGCTTTCCTTGGTTTAGGAACAAGTAGTGATTTTTCTATGATTTCTATAAATCGTTTGGTAACGATTGATTTATTTTTCAGTTGACTTCTATCTTCATCACAGGTTAGAATTAAAATCCCTTCAAGAGTTAGTTTTGATTTTAATTTTTTTAAAGTCAATTCTTTTTCTTCGTCTGATAAGGCAAATGAATTAGCTACATCAAAAGTTAATACCACTTTAGAAGAAACTTTATTCACATTTTGTCCGCCAGCACCAGAGCTTCTGATAGCTTTAAAAGTAAGTTCTGAAATGATTTTATCTTTGTCCATTTATTCTGAATTTGTTCCAGTATCTATTATTGAGGCGATTGATGCGCTGGCTTCAATAAATCATTTACGGTTTTCACTGGATTGAACGTTATCAGGGGAACTTCTACAAATATGGTGAGCCATTTTGCCATAGCACCATTCCATAATCCAGGGAGTTCAAAAGCTCTGTAGGATTTTCCTTTATGATTTTTTTCTACCACAAAACCAGAATTAGCATCAACATATTGTGTCAAATCGAATTTTTGACCTTTGTAATCTTTAGTACCGCACACTAAATCTACTGGATTAAAATGCGTAGCACTTCCAAATATTTTTACTTGTTTGTCATCTTTAATATCAATTTGAGAGGACTCAATTATTTGCAAAAATGTTTTTCCTTTTTTATCGGTTACCCAAAAAGGACCTCCGCCTGGTTCGCCTTCATTTTTCACCATACCACACACACGGATCGGTCGGTTTAAAATAGTTTGAAGATGATCAATTTTACTTTCTTTGGTATATTTTACAAAATCGTCTTTAATTGCAATATTCAATTTTGATTTGATATAGTTTACAATCTCCATCAACTCTTCATTTGAAATCGAACTATCGTTTAACATTTTAAGAAACTTAAATATAGCTTCTTGATGCTGAATTAATAAACCAGCTAGTGCTTTCTTATACAAAGCAATGATTTCACTTTGATTTTGAATCACGTTGTCAATGTTTTTGATAAAAATAATATCAGCATTCAAATTATTTAGATTCTCAATTAAAGCACCATGACCCCCTGGGCGGAAAATAATATTGTCATTTTCGTCTCTAAATGGATTTCCGTCACTATCCACAGCGATAACGTCGGTTGATTTGTTTTGATACGAATAATTGACGTTTATGATTATTTTGAATGCATTCTCTACGTTTACTTTTACATTATTGATGATAGCTTCAAAATCTTTTCGATGTTCTTCAGAAACAGTAAAATGAAGATTTGATTTTCCGTTGGAAGTGGCATAGAAAGCACATTCGTTTAAATGTTCTTCAATGGCTGTTGCAGTGTGATTTTTATATTGATGAAAAGGTAAAATTCCCTTTGGTTTATTAGAAAAATCAAAATATTTTGAAGAGAGCATTGTTTTGATAAACTCATAATCTTTTGAATCTTTATCTAAGGCATCATATCGCGGTGAAATCGATTTTATGAGATCCAAAACTTCATTATAAAACGGAAGTTTTTCTTTTGCTACTAAAAATAAGGGAAGGTTCTTATCTTTCTTTCTATTGATATAAGCATTTATACTTTCGTCGCCAACTTTAAATTCATTCAAAAATTCATTTAAAAACTTAAACATCCTGCTTGCAGCACCCGATGCGGGTACAAATTTTTTAAGTTTTAAATTTGATTTTTTATCGTCAAAAAAGTTAGAGAAATATTTAGCTTCTTCTTCAGAAATTGCAACAATTCCGTCATTTATTACGGCAGCTCTGTCGAGATTGATTTTTGGAATACCATTTTTTAAAATATTAAACTGGAATTCAACTGTTTCTATCTTGATATTTCGATGGTAGGTTTTGATAAACTCAAACGAATTCAGTCCTAATTTTTTTGCTCTTAAAAAATCAGTAATAATTTTGCTAGCCTTTTCAAATCGCTCTTGTTTGTTTCCAGACAATTTAATGTAAGGTTTTTCAAAATCAATGAGTGCTTTTTCAAAGATAGCAAGCACATTTTCTCTATCGTTGGGTTTATCTCTTAAATCATCTTTTTCCCATGGAATGTCAATGTCTGTCAGGAAAATCAAATCATATTTGTGTTTTTTGGCAGCTCTTTCAAGAATGGCATCACAATGGTTGAAATACATATCTGAAAAAACTTTAGTGGCCAACAAATTGGTATCACAAAAAAGAATTTTATTGGCTTTTTTTAGCGCTTCATTTTCATGATGGGTTTGTCCAATTGCAATTGGAATCAAATCGTCTTGCGAACAAATTTCTTGTTTAGAATTCCATTTTTCTTGTAAATAATCCCTCGCAAATTCTGGAATCCAATTTGTGTTGAATTCATCTGCAAGTTGTGAAGCAAGCGTAGTTTTTCCAGTAGATTCTGGACCATACATTGCTATCTTGATTATTTCTGTAGGTTGTTGTTTAAGATTTTCTTCCATTCTAAATAAGCTAAAATAGCCAAAATTGTAAAAATTAAATATTGTAATGATAGCATTCCTAGGCCTCTATATGCAAACAATGGTACCGCGATGATATCACCAAAAATCCATAATGTCCAATTCTCAATTTTTTTCAAAGCCATGTACCACATGCCTGTAAAAAAAATTCCTGACGTAAAAATATCAATATAATTAGGAATTTCAAGTTTATAATCAAAAAAAACATAAACTAAATACGTAATGATTATTGTTAAGACGAACAATCCGACGCCAATTATTTTTTCTTTCGAAGAAGTTCTTGTTATTTTTAAATTGGAATACGCTTTTTTGGACGCCCATTTATACCATCCATAGATACTCATTATGGAATAATAAAAATTCATCGTCATGTCGCCAAAATATTTCGCTTGATAGAGCAAATACACGGTGATTACAGTAGAAATTAAACCTGTTGGATAAACCCAAATGTTTTCTTTTTTTGCACAAAAAACGCTTATAATTCCGAATACAAACACCAAAAACTCCAGAACAATTTGAAGTGTTGAAGCATTTTTATACTGTGAAATAAAGAAATCGAACATTAATTAAAAAAATTTAAATCATTTTCAAATGCCGTACCTATAACTACAATATCAGCACCTGCTTTGAAAGCAGCATCAATTTCGACTTTGGAGCGAATACCACCGCCGACAATTAAAGGAACATTGATATTTTGTGAAACTATTAAAATCATTTCAGTTGGAACTGATAATTGCGCACCACTTCCCGCTTCTAAATATATTAATTTATTGCCGATGAATACACCAGCTTGAGCGGTTTGCAACACGTATTCGAAGTTGGTTCGGTCTAAAGGTTTGGTTTGGCTCACGCGTTCAACAGCAGTTTCGTTACCGCTTTCGATTAAAATGTATCCCGTTGAAATGACTTCTAAATTGGTTTTATTTAAAATTGGTACTGCATTTACTTGATGTTCGATTAAATAATCGGGATTTCTTCCTGATAATAATGTTAAGAATAAAATTCCATCGGCTTTATTTGAAATTTGCGATGGATTGCCTGGGAAAAGTATAATTGGTAGTCTAATTTTCGACTTTAGAGCGATAATTAAATCATCTAAATGGCTTCCGTTAAAGGAACTTCCTCCAACCAAAATGTGGGTTGCAGGCGATTGATTGATCTTTTGAATCAAATTGGAAAGGTTTTCAACAGTCAACTTATCGGGATCGAGAAGTATGGCAAGTAGTTTTTTACTTTCTGATTTGGATTTTAGTATTTGTTGGTATATTGACATTTTTTTTGAAACACAGATTGAAGAAATTAGCGAAATTTATTGGAATGATTATTTTCTTCAAACGCACAAACAAAGATATAATCTTCTACTGAATCGAATTGAATATTAAAATTTTCTTCTTTGTTGTTGAACTTTAATGTTGCGGTTGCGACTTTATCTTCAAAAGAAAAATCATCTTCAAAAATATGATTCGGAAAACTAATTCCTTTTTCATTCTTAATTTTGAAAATACTTTCTTTGATGCCCCAAACCACAGTTGCTTTCTTAATTTTTTCATTTTCAGGCAAACCTTCCAGATGTAAAACATCCATAAATCTTGGTGCAATCTTTAAGGTTTTGTCTTTCAGTTGCTCTAAATCGAGACCCACTTTTTGCTCACTAATCACAATTGCCGAAAAATCATTAGAATGCGAAATGGAAATTTGAACGTCTTTGATACTGCATCCTTGAGGTTTTATATGAGGTTTTCCAAATTCATCATAAAACAAATCAAAATCAGTATAATCATTATGTTGCAAAAGCATCCGAACGGCTAAAAATCCTTTTTGATGGCTTTGCGATTTCATACTTTTCAAACGCTCTAAAGCAGAAGGTTTTAATCGCACTTGATTAAAAAGCGTGTCAAAATCTTCTGTTATCTTCCACAGATACAGTTTAGTGGTTTTCGATAATATTTGTACTTTATGTAATGGCATTTAGTATTTTATTGTGATACAGAGTCTTAAGAACCTAAACATTTCATAATTTTTAAAATAAATTATAAAAATCAAAACCTATGTTGTAATTTTGTGCCAAATTATAAAAAAAACAAATATACATAATAGATGAGTACACAAACATTGCCTTTTGTAGCTTATAAAGTTAAAGATATTTCGCTAGCAGCTTGGGGAAGAAAAGAAATTGAATTAGCAGAAGCTGAAATGCCAGGATTAATGGCTTTAAGAGCTGAATATAAAGACGAACAACCATTAAAAGGTGCTCGTATTGCTGGTTGTCTTCACATGACGATTCAAACTGCAGTTCTAATTGAAACTTTAATTGCTCTTGGTGCAGAAGTTACTTGGTCTTCTTGTAATATTTTCTCAACACAAGACCAAGCTGCTGCTGCTATTGCTGCTGCTGGAATTCAAGTCTATGCTTGGAAAGGTCTTGACGAAGAGTCGTTTGATTGGTGTATCGAACAAACGTTATTCTTTGGTGAAGATAGAAAACCATTAAACATGATCCTTGATGACGGTGGAGATTTAACCAATATGGTTTTTGACCGTTATCCAGAATTGATACTAGGAATTAAAGGTTTATCAGAAGAAACTACAACTGGAGTTCACCGTTTGTACGAAAGAATGAAAAACGGAACGTTATTCATGCCAGCTATCAACGTAAACGATTCGGTTACAAAATCGAAATTTGATAACAAATACGGTTGTAAAGAATCGGCTGTTGATGCTGTTAGAAGAGCAACAGATATTATGTTAGCTGGAAAAAGAGTCGTAGTTTGTGGATATGGTGACGTAGGTAAAGGAACTGCAGCTTCTTTCCGTGGCGCTGGTTCTATTGTAACCGTTACTGAAATCGATCCAATTTGTGCGTTACAAGCAGCTATGGATGGATTTGAAGTTAAAAAATTAAACACGGTTGTTGCTAATGCGGATATCATCATTACTACAACTGGAAATAAAGACATCGTTTTAGGTTCTCACTTTGAGCAAATGAAAGACAAAACGATTGTATGTAACATTGGTCACTTCGATAATGAAATCGATATGGCTTGGTTGAACAAAAACCACGGTGCGTCTAAAGTTGAAATCAAACCACAAGTTGACAAATATACTATCGCTGGAAAAGATATTCTTATCTTGGCGGAAGGTCGTTTGGTAAACTTAGGTTGTGCAACCGGTCACCCAAGTTTTGTAATGAGTAATTCATTTACCAACCAAACTTTGGCACAAATTGAGTTATGGAAAAATAGTGCTTCTTACAAAAATGAAGTATACATGTTACCTAAACATTTAGATGAAAAAGTAGCTGCCTTACACTTAGCTAAATTAGGAGTTGAATTGGAAACCTTACGTGACGATCAAGCCGCTTATATTGGTGTTGGTGTTCAAGGACCATTCAAACCAGAATACTACAGATACTAGATTAAAGAGTAATCACAAGTAAATAGTGATTAGCAAAAAAAATAGAGAAGAAAAAACAGCATCAAAAAATGTTTTTCTTC
>CAISUR010000597.1 GCA_903888655.1 uncultured Bacteroidota bacterium
ATCATACTACAATATCCTTTAATCTGGTTCATTCATTATCTTTATTCGATAAATTCTACCAATGGCAATGATTAGTTTTAGTGTATAATCTTCAATAAGCCAGCTTCTGTAGTTTTTAGTTACATTTCCCAAACAAATACAATATTGTTTAATTCGGTATTCAATATCATCATTCAGCTCTTTTGATAATTTTCGGGCTTCTGATAAATCATCGGTATTTTCGACACACATTGTTGCATGTTGTTCTAATGATTTTTCTATTATTGTTTTGGCTTTTAAATTATTTTTGACAGTAAATTTAAATTCTTCATTAATATCCATAGTTATATCAAGACTTTTGCTAAATTTTTTCCGCAAGTCTTCAGGCATAACATATTTAAAGTTACTTTCAATTTCAGCATCTTCACGAAGGCTTTCTAAATAATATTCGGGTGATTTAAAAATATGCTGCCAATCTATGGGATTATCCCATAAACCAAAACGCAATGCATTGTTTCCGAGATCGATAACTGTAAAATTATCTTTATTCGGTAAGCGCCTAGAACCACGTCCAATCATCTGAAAATAAAGCGTAAGCGATTTTGTGGCTCGATTTAAAATGATACTTTCCACAGTAGGCTCATCAAAGCCTGTGGTTAAAATTCCAACCGACGTTAATATGGCGTCCGGTGTTTTTTTAAACCATTGTAAAATATCTTTTCTATCTTCACTAGATGTCGTATTATCTAAATGTCTTATGTTGTATCCAGCATGTCTAAAGCTCTCATAAACATGCAATGACGTATTTATTCCATTATTAAAAATCAAAGTTTTTTTACCTAGTGATTTTTCGGTATAGGCATGCAATAATTTCTCTTGCATTACCATATTGCTATACAAATCGTCAGATGATTTTACTGTATAATCACCGTTAATTCCGACCTTTAAAGAAGTCAAACCAACATCATAACTATAGGTAGTTGCTTTTGCCAGAAATCCTTTATCGATAAGGTTTTTTATGGTATCCCCAACAATTAGCTCTTGATAATTTTCATACATAGGAAGTTTGATATTGGAGCTTAATGGTGTGGCGGTAACGCCCAAAATAAATGCGTTTTCAAAAGCACTAAATAACTTTCTAAATGAATTGAAGTGCGCTTCATCAATTATCACTAAACCAACATCTTGTATTTTTAACTTCTCGTCATTCAATCTGTTTTTGAGCGTTTCAATCATTGCTACAAAACACGAATACTCGTCTTGGTCGGGAAGCTCTTTTATAGCGCTATTGATAATCTTATTTTTAACATCAAATGCTTTTAACATTTTTGAAGTTTGCTTGCAAAGCTCGATTCGATGTGTTAAAACAACCACCTTTTTTTGATGTTGCTCAAGATATCTTCGGGTAATTTCTGAAAAGATAACGGTTTTGCCACCACCTGTTGGAAGCTGGTATAATAAATGATAATTAGAAGATGCATGATCTAATCGTTCAAATATTTTGTCAATATCGCCTTTCTGGTAGCCGTAAAGCTCCTTTTTTTCTTCAATTTCAGCAAGTAAATCCTTTTTAGACATAGCGATTTTTACAATTTTGCAAAACTACATCTAAAAAAGAGTTTGTTGGCATTTATTTGTAAAAATAATAATTTAATAATCAAAGCGCTCTACAACGGCATTAAACTGATAACTGTTCATCCAATGCTGTCTAACCGCTTCATCTTTAATACCCACTACCCTACTCTTAAAATCATCGAGTATTCCTTTGTCAATCATAAAACTGATAGATTGTTCAAATGAGGCAAGCATGCTTTTGTAAAAAGTTTCATTAGTGACTTGTTTTTCCGTAGTTAAGGCTTGTGCAATTTCAATAGCATACAGCATCACATCTGCCACGATAAAGGAATCAACCCCCAATGAAATAAAGTGTTTAATGTATTTTTGTGCCACCGATCGTCGCATTTTTGGCCTTTTTCCGCGAATAGGAAAATATTCATTAGAGATTTTGAGCCTAGCGTCCTTTAACAAATTAGTTTCATTTGGTTTAAAAACAAAGTCATAATAGACTTTTACCTCTTTAAATTTGTCATAAAGTGCTATTAATTGCTCTTCAAGTTGACTTTTATCTAATTCAGATACATATTTTTTTAAATCTCGTTTGCTCATAAAAATTCTAAATTAATACAAAAGTAATGTTCTTTGTAGCTTTAATATTAGGCTTATTCCTTAATTTTGTATTTAAATTAAAATATTATGACCAAAGTTTTTAAAATTATTGCCATCTTAGAAGGATGCTCTTTCTTACTATTGCTTTCCAACATGTTGTTCATCAAGCCCAATGATTTGGTTTTATATAAAAGACTGCTTTTCCCAATCGGAATGTCACACGGAATACTTTTTATTGCTTATCTTTATTTGGCTTTTATGATTAAAGAAAAACAAAATTGGAACATCAAAGATTTAATGATCATAATTTTAGGTTCTTTAATTCCTTTTGGAGCGTTTTACATTGAAAAGAAATATTTGAAAAATGCATAATTTTTTAGAGAAATTATTTGGTTGGTTTTATCCGTTGTTGCTTAAAATTAATTTAGGCGACACGGTATCTTCCTATTGTAGTTTGATATTTAACATATTGATTTTATGTTTTTTATCATACTTTATTTACATCATATTTAGACTACTATTAGTTACGGTTTTAGCACTAGTTGCCAAAAAAACTAAAACTAAATTTGATGACTTATTGGTTTCCAACCAAACAGCCAAATATATAGCACATCTCATTCCTTTTCTTTTTATTTACAAATCGGTTCCTGTAATTTTAGAACACTATGTTTACTGGGAGTCAATGTTTGGAAAATTTGTTGGAATCTACATCATTTTACTTTCACTTTGGATCATTCGAAGCGTTTTAAAAGCGATTCGTGATTACCTTAAAGAACAACCTCGATTTAGCGACAAGCCTATAGATAGCTATATTCAAGTAATTATGATTGTGCTATGGATTTATGGTATCAGTATTATTATTTCCAAATTATTTGAAATCAATAAAAATACATTACTCGGAACGTTAGGAGCAATTTCTGCTGTAATTATTTTGATTTTTAGGGATACCATACTCGGTTTTGTTGCCAGCGTTCAGGTCTCGCTCAATGATATGGTTCGAATTGGTGATTGGATTACATTTGATAAATTTGGAGCCGATGGCGATGTCATTGAAATTAATTTGGCAACGGTTAAAGTCAGAAATTTTGATAATACAACGACGACTATTCCAACGTATAGTCTGATTTCCGATTCATTTAGAAACTGGCGTGGAATGTTAGACTCTGATGGAAGACGAATCAAAAGACATATTTTAGTGAAAGCCAATACCGTAAAATTTTTGACTGACGATGAACTACAAAAGATGAAACAAATTCAATTGTTAGCTGACTATATTAACACTCGTCAAACAGAAATCAACAAATACAACACCACGTATAATGTAGATAAATCGATTCTTATCAATGGCCGAAACATAACAAATTTTGGATTATTTAGAAAATACATAACCAATTATCTGGAACATTATCCGGGATTAAATAAAAATATGCTTTTGTTGTGTCGCCAGTTACAACCTACAGCACAAGGGATTCCATTAGAAATTTACGCCTTTTCAAAAGATCAACGATTTGTAGAATATGAATATATCATGTCGGATATTTTTGATCACATTATTGCTTCTGTTCCCTATTTTGATTTAGAACTATACGAAATGCCATCTGATAACAGCCATTTTGCGAATTAACCTTTCTTTAAACGGTCTTCGACAAATTCAATTTTAGTCTTTCCGTGAGGTTTTGGTTTACCGTCCAGTCCAACACTAACCATCGTAATAGCATCAATAGTAATTATAGTCTCTTGGGTCATCATATTTCTAACTTCACACATCAAGGTCAGTGAGGTAGTTCCAAATTTAATAACATCAATGCCAATTTCAACAATATCACCTTGTTTGGCTGAGCTTCTAAAATTAATTTCAGACATGTGCTTGGTTACAATTCTTGGGCTTTCTAGTTGAATTATGGCATAAAGTGCTATTTCTTCATCAATCCAAGCCAACAAACGACCTCCAAATAAGGTGCTATTCGGATTTAAATCTTCGGGTTTTACCCATTTTCTGGTATGAAAACGCATAGTAATTCATTTTAACTACAAGAATAAAGATTTTACATATCAATTACAACCCATAATCGTTTTTTATTACTAAAAAAAGTTGGTACTTTATTGTAAACTATTATATTTGCAATTGATTATTGATAGTTTTAACCTACTTTATTATAAAATGAAAAAAATTACC
>CAISUR010000598.1 GCA_903888655.1 uncultured Bacteroidota bacterium
TATTTAGCACTTTTAGAAATCCCGATAAAGAAACCGTCTTAACACCTTGGAGCGTTGTAAATAGGCACATAGGCGATTGTTTGGGTGGTTATATTTTTTTTGATGAAAACTTTGAAAAGAAACTACAAGAACCTCGTTTTGTCAATCATGACAAGGTAACAGATACTGTTTTTCAAGCCGATTCTAAAATATTAGAAATCAATTCCAAATCGGGGTTATATCCGCTTTATATGGCTTATGGCATTTATAAAAACATAGTTACTGCCACTTATCCTGATAAAAATAAACCTCCAACTGTTGAAGAACAACAAAAAATTTGGGATAACGTAGTAGCCGAAAACATATTTGTGATTTGCAAAACAGAAATGGCAAAAAGCATTACCAAGCGCACTTTAGTAGGGTTTAGGGAAGCAAAGGTAAACACTAGGTATTTTGAAGATTTGGTTAACCAAATTGTAAACAAACAAAATAACTTTTTAGAAAAAGTAAAACAGGGCAAAACGTTTTGGAAATCTAATAATAACGACAACATGAAATTTGATGCAATAGTAGGCAATCCGCCTTATCAAGAAATGGATGGTGGAGCTCAAGCAAGTGCTGGTCCAATTTATAATCATTTTGTTGAAATTGCTAAAAAAATCAATCCTAATACTATTTCAATGATTATGCCTTCACGGTGGTATTCTGGAGGAAAAGGGCTTGATGAGTTTAGAAATAATATGCTTAATGATAAACATATTGCAGTGCTTCATGATTTTTTAAACCCAGAACAAATATTTCCTAATACCAATATTAGGGGAGGTATTTGTTACTTTTTATGGAATAAAGAATATGACAATGTAACATCTTTAACAAAAGTTGTAACCCATCAAATTAATACGCAACCATTAAGTGTTTATCGTTCTTTAAGAACTGATAATACTGATACTTTTATCAGACACGGAGAAGCAATTTCTATTGTTGAGAAAATAAATGCAAATAAAAATTTCAAAAGTTTTTCTGATTTCGTTTCTCCATTAAGACCTTTTGGATTTAGAGGTTATTTTATAAATGATGAAATGTTTAGAGAATCGTCAAAAGGCTTAAAAATGCCTGTTATTTGTTATGGTAAAGGAAAAAAAATTGGATACCTGGAAAGAAGTGAAATTAAAGTAAAACCTGATTGGATTGATAAATATAAAGTTTATACGCCAAGAGCAAATAATATTGGAACAGAACTTAATGACGATAATCTAAATACTTTTATTGGAGAACCAAAAACAATATGTACTGAATCATATATTGTTTTAGGTGTAGATTTGAATTTAGATAAAATTTCCGCTGAATATCTTTCTAAATATTTTACAACAAAATTTGTTAGATTATTACATAGTCTTTCAAAAGCTAGTCAAGATGCAACATCAAAAACATATAAGTTTGTTCCCTTGCAAGACTTTACAAACAGTTCAGATATTGATTGGAGTAAATCTATATCTGAAATTGACCAGCAATTATATACCAAATATGGTCTTAATGAAGAAGAAATAGGTTTTATTGAACGTATGATAAAGCCGATGGGGTAATAAATAATTCTATGATTTGAATTATGAAAAAATAATATGGTAAAGACGCGATGCTTCGCGTCTGCAAAACATAGGGTTAATGATAAAGATGAGATGCTTTGCGTCTGCAAAACATAGGGTTAATGATAAAGATGCGATGCTTCGCGTCTACAAAACGCATCACAGTTTGCATCATTACGAAATTAAAAAAACATAATGGCAAAATTCAACAATAAATATAGAATTGAATCCGCCCGATTACAAAATTGGGATTATGCGCAAAGAGCGGTTTATTTTGTAACCATATGCACCGCAAACAGAGAACATTTTTTTGGAAGGATCCAAAATGGTGAAATGGTTTGTTCTAACATTGGTACCATTGCAGCCCAAGAATGGATTAAAACACCCGAAATTAGACCTGATATGAATTTAGAATTGGGCGAATTTGTGGTCATGCCAAATCATTTTCATGGGGTTATATTTATTGGAAACAATGAATTTAATGGTAAAGACGCCATGCATGGCGTCTCCACGATGCATATTAGAGACGCGATGCATCGCGCCTCTACAGATAATACCATTAAAAAAACGGATAATGGTATTTATAAAAACGAATTTGGTCCCCAATCCAAAAATTTATCATCCATAATTCGTGGGTTCAAATCGGCTGTTACGGTTCAGGCAAAAAAAATAAATCCCAATTTTGGTTGGCAAGCGCGGTTTCATGATATCATTATTAGAAACCCAAAATCGTATGATACAATTTCACAATACATCATTGACAACCCCAAAAAATGGGGTGATGATGAATTTCACAAATAATAAAAAAAACAATTAAAATTTATAAATCATGGGAAAATTTGGATTTTCATTTTCGTTGAATAGATTACTAGGCATTACACAAGCCAAACAAAAATTTGCAAGAAGTACGGGTATTCCAACGACTAAAAGTGGTATGGAACGAAAAATCGGCGCCAGTATTTTAAAGATGTTTTTTAAATAGTGATCACGCGATTGTGTAAAGTTGCCTTCGCGATGTTTGCATTAGGAACGAAAAGCACTTTCAAAATTTGAGTATCGATACTACTTAGTGATATGCTTTGGTTCATCGTCAACAAATCCAATAATGGAGAGTCCAAGTCCAACAAAGCTTCCGTTAAAGTCAGATAAGTCGGCATATTTTGTTCCTCCAAAGGCAAACCTGTATTTGGCTTGCGTTGTAAGATAAAAATCAGGA
>CAISUR010000599.1 GCA_903888655.1 uncultured Bacteroidota bacterium
CAAATTTCAAAATAACACTCAATTTTTTGGAAGTCTAAATTGGAAGCATAATTTTTATTTGAATAGCAAGAATATTGTAAACCTCAAAAGTCAGAGTTATTATCTGCAAAGCGATGACTATATTATTAACGAATTATATAGATTTGGAGGCATCAATTCCATAAGAGGATTCAATGAAAATGCGCTTCAAGGCACTATGTTTTCATCACTCTTAACCGAATACCGATATGTACTTTCCCCAAGTATTTATGTGCATTCTATCATGGACTTTGCCTACTTTCAAGATAAAACCTCCAACCTAAAAGGTAATTTATTAGGACTTGGTTTTGGGTTCGGAATATTAACCAAAAACGGACTTTTAAATCTAGTATACGCCAACGGAAGTACCAAAGATCAAGCCATCAAACTCTCCAACTCTATTGTACATATCAGTTTGAAAGCCAACTTTTAAGAAATTACGAATTGTGAATTACGAATTATGATGATTTCACGATTTTTAATTCTTAATTTATAATTCCTAATTAACTACCTTTGCGACATGGAAAAAGAAAACCAAATCTTCGGAATTAGAGCCATTATAGAAGCGATTAACGCTGGAAAAGAAATCGATAAAGTATTCGTTCAGAGCGATGCCCAAAGCGAATTGATGCAGGAATTGATGAAAGCGATGAAAAAACATAGCGTTAATTTTTCGTATGTTCCAGTAGAAAAACTCAACCGATTAACCCCCAATAACCATCAAGGCGCTGTGGCAACTATTGCGCCAATAACGTTTGTAAAACTTGAAACTCTGGTCGATAGCGTTGTAGAAAGCGGCAAAATGCCCTTGTTTTTAATTTTAGACCAATTGAGTGATGCTCGAAATTTTGGCGCCATCATTAGAACTGCCGAATGTACTGGCGTTGACGGAATCATTGTGCAAAAAACAGGTGCTGCACCCGTTAACGGCGATACCGTAAAAACCTCTGCCGGAGCCGTTTTCAACGTGCCAATTTGCAAAGTCGATCACATCAAAGACGCTATTTTTTACCTTCAAGGAAGCGGCATCAAAACCGTTGCAGCTACCGAAAAAACCGAAGACAGCATTTACGATATTACGCTAAACGAACCCGTAGCCATCATCATGGGAAGCGAAGACCGCGGTATCAATCCGTCGGTACTAAAAATTGTCGATGCCAAAGCGAAGTTACCCATGTTCGGAACCATAGGTTCATTGAATGTTTCTGTGGCTTGTGGAGCATTTTTATATGAGGCTGTGAGGCAGAGACAATAAATATTTTAAATTAGAAGCGAAAGGCTTGGGCATTTTCAGCCATCCTTATTCCCGCTATACATTACAATAAAAAAGGGCTCCAAAAACTGGAACCCTTTTTTATTTTCATTTCTATCGGGGCTAGATTGTAATTTATTCGCTTACTTGTTCATCTTCTTTATGCTCCTTAAAAACATAGACATATTGAATCGGCGGCGAAACAACTTCTTCTTCCACCACTTCAAGTTCTTCGGGTTTTGGCAGATTCACAAAATTACCGTTTTCATCAAAGCGTTTCATAAAAGCATCTTCTTGTGGATTGAAATCGGGTTTTTCCCATTCATATTGAATATCTTTTACATAATCTGGCGTTTTGAATTGCATAGCAAATACAAATCCTGTTAGCAATCCAGCTAAATGCCCTTCCCAAGAGATGGAGCTTTCACCCACAATTTCAGGTTGCGGAAAAACATACCAAATCATTCCTCCATATAATAAAACTACTGCAAAAGACAAGGCCATCAATCGATAATATTGTGTCCGCAATCCTTTAAAGAAAATAAACGAAACCAATACATAAATCAAACTACTCGCACCAATATGATAGGATTCCCGACCAATAATCCAGGTCATCATTCCCGAAAGTAAAATGCCGTAGACCAAAACTTTCAAAGAGACTTCTCTGTAAAAATAAATCAATGCCGTACTTAAAATAAAAAGCGGCAATGAATTGCTGGCAATATGATTCAAATCGCCATGTAAAAACGGACTAAAAACAACACCTTGCAATCCCGAAAAAGTTCGCGGTAAAATTCCGTGTTCGTTTAAATGCAAATGAAACGAATTATCTACATAAAACCAAAACCAAATCAAAAGCAACATAAACGATGGAATAATCCATGTTGTTGGCGAAAATTTAAAATGGTTAAGTTCGTTGTTGCTCATTTTTTATTACAATTAAGCACCTCGACTGCGCTCGGCTTGACAAATCATCTATCAAAAATACAACCAATAATCTTTTAATGCTATTTTGTCATATCAACTTGAAAATTTGAAAATGAGATAATTTGAAAATTACTTTAAAAATGATTTATAATAATTAAATTTGTAGAGTGCTCGATTGAATTGAATTAGTTTCCAAATTCATTGTGCATTTTCAAATCTCCAAATTATTACATTTTAAAATTAAAATGGAAGCACCATTAGCCGAACGTATTCGTCCACAAAAATTAGAAGATTATATTAGTCAATTGCATTTGGTTGGACCGAGTGGCTCCCTGACACAACAAATTGCGCGTGGTGTAATTCCATCGATGGTTTTTTGGGGCTCACCAGGTACCGGAAAAACTACTTTAGCACAAATTATTGCCAAACAAAGTCAGCGGCCTTTTTACGAATTAAGTGCTATAAATTCTGGTGTAAAAGACATTCGTGATGTAATCGAAAAAGCCAAACAAAGCGGTGGCTTATTCACGGCTAAAAACCCAATTTTGTTTATTGACGAGATTCATCGTTTTAGCAAATCACAACAAGATTCACTTTTGGCAGCCGTTGAAAAAGGTTGGGTGACTTTAATTGGTGCAACCACTGAAAATCCTAGTTTTGAAGTAATTCCGGCGTTATTGTCACGTTGTCAGGTGTATGTTTTAAATCCGTTTTCCAAAGACGATTTGTTGTCGCTTTTGGATAGAGCGATGAAACAAGACGTTTTCATTTCGTCTAAAAAAATCAAAATCAAAGAGTCGGAAGCTTTGTTGCGGCTTTCAGGTGGCGACGGTCGCAAACTATTGAATATTTTCGAATTGATTGTAAACGCCAGTCCAGAAGGTCAAATTACAATTACCAACGATAAAGTATTAGAATTAGTTCAGCAAAACACTGTGCTTTACGACAAAACGGGTGAACAGCATTACGATATTGTTTCAGCATTTATTAAATCGATTCGTGGCAGTGATCCCAATGGTGCCGTTTATTGGTTAGCGCGCATGATTGAAGGTGGTGAAGATGTCAAATTCATTGCCCGTCGCATGCTTATTTTATCCAGTGAAGATATCGGAAATGCCAATCCGACTGCGTTCATTATGGCTAACAATACCTTTCAAGCCGTTTCTGCCATTGGTTACCCCGAAAGCAGAATTATTTTGAGTCAGTGTGCCGTTTATTTAGCAACTTCTCCAAAAAGCAATGCGAGTTATATGGCAATTGGTGAAGCGCAGGCATTGGTAAAACAAACCGGAGACTTACCTGTTCCTATTCATTTAAGAAATGCACCAACCAAATTAATGAAAGAATTAGGTTATGGAGATGAATACCAATATTCGCACAATTATGCAAATAATTTTATTGAGCAAGAATATTTACCCGATGCCATTAAAGAAACAAAATTTTACGATCCTGGAAATAATTCTCGTGAAAACGGAACGAGAGAATTTTTAAAAAACCGTTGGAAAGATAAATACGGCTATTAGAAATTTACGATCAAAATTGGTTCTGAAACCAGCTTTCCTTCTTTGTAATATTCAAAAAACCAACTGCCTATTTTTTTTAACAAAACCCCTGAATAATTGTCTTTACTGGCAATGTAACAATCAATAGAAGACGTTTTGTAAATCGTCATTACATACTGTGGCACATTAGTATTATTAGTGAGCAGTTGAAATCCGTTTTCGCCAAAAGTTTTGGCAAAAAGGAGGGGCGAAGATTGTATAGATGGTTTTACTTCTTCTGACTTTGGTGTATCAATTTTAGTTTTTATACCGGTTTGTGCTGGTTCACCAATCATCCCTAAACTCTTTTCTGAAGCTTGAAATTTATGCATTCTCAAAACACCAAAATTATCAAAAGCCATACGCAAGGCTTCATTATAAGCAACAGGATATTCTTTCTCTTTACTAGTTCCTTCTACCGATGTGGCTAGAATATTATTTTTACAATCTTTAATTACCACTTTCAATTTAGTGGTAAACATGTTGCTGTTGTTTACTAGATCAATAAAAATTTTGTTGCAATTAGTTGCTGCAAAATCTGTTGGATAGGTTTCATTGCCATAGTAAGTTTCAAAACCATATTTTTGAAGATACATTTTGGTCAACAAATTCAAGTTATACTGGTTCTCTTCTTTCAAAAAAGAGAATTTAGCTGGAACCAAAGCATATTTGTACTCATTCAGATTTTGAGAAAATCCAACAGCAGAAAACAATAATAACAAAATAATATATCTTTTCATTACAGGTATTTTTTCAGTTCAATTAAGTGATTTATTTGTATGATATGATTCGGAATTTCAATTTTACTTTCGTTAAAAAATATAGCATCTATTCCAAAATTTAATGCTCCATTCACATCGGCATCAATACAATCGCCAATCATAATGCTATTCTGCTTTTCTACATTGGCTTGTGTTAAAGCGTATTCAAATATTTTAGGATTCGGTTTTTTTACTCCAGCCATTTCCGAATTGGTTACCGAGATAAAATAATCGGCAATTCCCGAATTTTTCAATTTTTTATACTGTACATCAGCAAAACCATTGGTTATAATGTGTAATTTATATTTCGAATTCAAATAGTCTAATACTTCTTTAGCGCCTTCAAAAAGCAAATTGTTTTCGGGTAAATACGTAATGTAATCAATTGCCATTTGATGAATATCATTATCAGAAATGTTATAATTTAAAACATCAAACGAATCTTTCAAACGTTTGTAGCGCAATTCATCGTGCGATATTTTATCGACTTGATACAACTTCCAACACGCTTGATTGATGGGTGCATAAACTGATACAAATTCTTTGGTATCAACATTAGGATGTTGTTCTTTAAAAATCTTATCGAATGCCAATTCAGAATTTTTATCAAAATCCCAAAGCGTATGATCTAAATCGAAAAAAATATCAGTAATCTGATTCATAATTTAAAATATGCCTTCGTCGTTAAAACTGTAAAAACCCGTTTCTGTGATTATAATGTGATCCAATACTAAAATATCCAATTGTTGTCCTGCTAATTTAAGTTTTCTAGTTACTTCTTTATCGGCATCGCTCGCTTGCAGTTTTCCAGAAGGATGATTGTGTGTCAAAATTAACGAAGTTGCATTATATTCCAATGCTGTTTTAAAAATTATTCTGGTATCAACAACGGTTCCTGTTAATCCTCCTTTTGATAATTGTGCTTTATAAAGCACTTTATTTGAATTATTAAGGTACAAAACCCAGAATTCTTCATGTGATAGTTCTCCAATAATGGGTTGCATGATTTCAAAAACGGCTTTACTGGAAGTAATTTTGTTTAATTCAATAGTTTCTTCTACTCGTCTTCTTCGCCCTAATTCTAAAGCAGCAGCAATTGAAATGGCTTTGGCCTCACCTATTCCTTTAAATTCGGTAAGTTGTTGAATGGATAATTTTCCGAGTTGATTCAGATTATTATTAGTTGAAAATAAAATACGCTGGCATAATTGCACCGCGCTTTCATTCCGTGATCCAGAACCAATAAGAATAGCAAGTAATTCGGAATCAGATAAGGCTGCTTTACCTTTAAGGAGAAACTTTTCTCGAGGGCGATCGTCTTCAGCCCATTGATTGATTGGTGTATACATAATTATTTTGGCGTTTATAAAAGACAAAGAAACTTATTTTTTTAATACGCTCAAAATAAAATGATTAAAATTTCGTTATCGAAATAAAAAGTTAATGAAATCATCATTTATTTGCATCTTTCTCTGTTTTTCTTTTGGATGTAAAAAAGTTGAACCTATCGAAGGAATAACTTATACAAAACTCCCTATTCCAAAAATTGAAAATCCAAAAACTTTTGAAGAGAAATTATCTAATGCAGCCATTTCCATACTTGATTCGGAAGTAGTTTATACCCCAACTTATACTGCCATAAAATATCCTAACGGAGATGTTCCAGCAAAAACTGGTGTTTGTACTGATGTAGTTATTAGAGCCTACCGAAAATTGGGAATTGATTTGCAAAAAGAAGTGCATGATGATATGGTAAACCATTTTTCATTATACCCAAACTTAAAAAAATGGGGATTAAAAAAATGCGATACCAATATTGACCATAGACGAGTACCTAATTTAGAAGTTTTCTTTGCCAGAAAAGGAACAAAACTACCAATTTATGAAAATGCTGATGATTATAAAACTGGTGAAATTGTAACTTGGATGATTGGCAAAAAATATCCACACATTGGAATAATTACACATCTAAAATCGGGAGATAATAAACGACCAATGATAGTTCACAATGTGGGTGCTGGACAAGTTTTGGAAGATTGCTTATTTAATTATGAAATTGTTGGGCATTTTAAATATGTCAATTAGAAAATTTGATAATTAGTCAAGTATCTAATTTTTAATTGATTAATTGATTAACCTCATCAAAATTCAATCCGCCATAATTCCCTGAGCTCATCAATAACAACGCAGCATTATCAAAATTTTGACTAAACAAGAAATTTTTAAAATCAACTGGATTAGTATAAATAATTAAATCGTCTCGTTGAAACGATTGGGCAATTTGCTCGTAAGTTACTTCTTCCAATTGCTTAATTTTTACTGCATCGGGCGAATAAAAAACCACCGCTACATCAGCTGCATCAAGTGCGCCTTGGTATTCTTTTAAGAATTCGGCATTCAAACTGCTGTATGTATGCAATTCCAAACAAGCAATTAATTTTCTATCGGGATATTGATTTTTTACTGCTTTTGTGGTAGCAGAAACTTTACTTGGCGAATGCGCAAAATCTTTGTATGCGACTTTGCCTTTGCCTTCAGCTATTTTTTCTAATCGTTTGGAAGCGCCTTTGAAACTGGCAATGGCTTCATAAAAATCGGCTTCATCAACGCCCATATTTTGACAAATCCATTTAGCTCCAGCTAAATTATTTAAATTGTGAGCTCCAAAAACCTCAATAGGCATTGGTCCTTCTGGAGTATCTAATAAAGTAGTTCCGTCTTCAACAGTATAACTTGGTGTTGCATAAGGCAATTTTCTAATCGTATTTGTTGTGGTTTCGGCTACATTTTTTACGGTGGCATCTTCTTCATTATAGACCAAAATGCCTCCTTTAGTGATTTGATTTACAAAAATTTCGAATTGTTCTACGTAATTTTCAAAAGTGGGAAACACATTGATATGATCCCAAGCGATTCCAGACAGTAACGCAATGTTAGGTTGGTACAAATGAAATTTTGGACGTCTGTCTATTGGTGAAGAAAGGTACTCATCGCCTTCTAAAACAATAAAATCATTTTCGTGTGTGAGATGCACCATGGTATCAAACCCTTCTAATTGCGCCCCAACCATATAATCTACTGCAATATTGTGGTAATGCATCACATGAAGAATCATGGAAGTAATCGTTGTTTTTCCATGCGAACCACCAATGACAACACGGGTTTTATTTTTGGATTGCTCATATAAAAATTCGGGATACGAATAGATTTTCAATCCCAATTCTTGTGCTTTCAACAATTCTGGATTATCTGCTTTGGCGTGCATTCCGAGAATAATGGCTTCGATATCGGAAGTTATTTTTTCAGGAAACCAACCCATTTCAGTTGGAAGCAATCCTTTTTTTTCTAATCTCGATTTGGAAGGCTCAAAAATAGTATCATCGCTACCCGTTACTTGATATCCTTTATTGTGTAAGGCTAAGGCTAAATTGTGCATGGCAGCACCACCAATGGCTATGAAATGTGTTCTCATCTTTTAAGTTTATGAGTTTATGAGATTATGAGTTTATAAGTTTTATGCAAAATGCATAATAAACTCATAAACAAATAACCTTTTAACCTATTTTTCAAATTTTTCTTTTAATTTTTGTGCTTTCGATTTGTCTTTGATCTTGTTCAAATACAGATTGTATAATTTTTGAAAGGTAGTTTTGGAATTACCGATCTCATGTGCTTTTATATAATTGCCTTCTGCTTTATTATAACGGTTAAAATATTCATCAATATATCCTTTTGAAAGGTAACCATCAACTTTAGACAGGTTCATCAATTCATCTGAATATTTATTGGCTTTATTTTCACTGCCGCCAACAATTCCCGGTAACTCAAGGTATAACATAACTAATGCCCAACGGGAATCAATATGTTTAGGGTCAAGTTTGGCAGCTGTTAAAAAAGAATTTTCTACTTCATCAATCATTCCTAATGCTTTGAATTTATTGACGGATTTGGCCTTCATCCCTAAAGCACCACCATATTTATAAAAATAATTGGCTGTTTTTGGAAACTGATTTTTTAGAATTTTATATTGCTTTAAAGCTTCATCCCATTTTTTTTGATGTCCAGCGATATCGCCAAGATATTCAATGGCTTTATAGCTATTGGGGTTTGCTTTTAAATATTTCTCAAAAAGCACTTTAGCTTGATTATATTTCTCTTGTTGAAATAAATTTTCAGCTTTTTCAAAGTCGGATTGCCCCATTATTTGTAATGAAAAAAGTAAAATTATTAATGTTAAAAATTTCATTTTTTGTATAATATTCTTCAAAAATAAGAAAATGCTTTTGTAATTGAGGATTGGATTAGAAATATGTTCTAAAAATTCAATACAAATACTCTTTAGCCCTGATTGAAAGGAAAAACCTTTGCTTTTTCTGCAAAGTTTTGGGATGAAAGCAGGAAAATGGAAACCCAATAAATCTCGAACCAATCGCTACTAATATACCTCACTATAGTGAATCTTATAAACGATTTAATTAAGTAAAAGATATTATGAAAAACTTTTTATGATTAACTTATGATTAATATTAAACTATAAAAATGAAAAACTGACAATAAAAATATTTTAATTTACAGTATTTTCAATATGGGACATACATTATTATTTCCGATAAATATTTATTTTTTTTAAGTATCATAAGAATTTATAAAACTATTTGTCACATTTTAAATAATTACTAAATATATACTTACTATAACTTAAAACATGTACCTATGGGAAAATTTGGATTTTCATTTTCGTTGAATAGATTATTAGGCATTAGACAAGCCAAACAAAAATTTGCATGAAGCACGGGTATTCCAACGACTAAAAGTGGTATGGAACGAAAAATTGGCGCCAGTATTTTAAAGATGTTTTTTAAATAGTGATCACACGATTGTGTAAAGTTGCCTGTGCGATGTTTGCATTAGGAGCGAAAAGCACTTTCAAAATTTGAGTATCGATACTACTTATTGATGTGCTTTGGTTCATCGTCAACAAATCCAATAATGGAGAGTCCAAGTCCAACAAAGCTTCCGTTAAAGTCAGATAAGTCGGCATATTTTGTTCCTCCAAAGGCAAACCTGTATTTGGCTTGCGTTGTAAGATAAAAATCAGGA